>JAJZMO010000178.1 GCA_021798235.1 Acidobacteriota bacterium
CGCTCCAGGTTTGTGATCGCCTGCTCAGGAACTCCGAATTGACGCAACCGCTCCGCTGCGGCTTGCAACAGCCAACCACTCTCGTGCGCCGCCATGCCATGCGCATCCTGCGAAAAGACCTGCTGGCTCTGCCGGGCCAGCAGATATTCCTGCTCACTGCTGACCAGATCTGGGCTGTAGACAGTGAACAAGCGCTGCCCTTTGCGCACAAACTGGTAGGTCGCATTGGCAAACACATCTTGAATCCATCCGGGGAAGCGGGTCTGTACATAGGAGAGATGCTCCTCGTTCAAATCAACATTGCCGGGCACGCTGAGTTGATCGTTCACGTTCTTCAATTCCACCGTTGCCAACGTCACGCCGATTTCCTGCATACGCTGTGGCGACAACTGCACCGCAGCCAACGTAGGCTCTGTTCCTGCAGGCACCGGGACATCGGATGTTGTCGGCTGGGGATCCCTGGCCGGGCCGCGTGCGACGACCGGGCTTTCTGCAGCTTGCGAAGCCCAGCGGTATCGAGGCAAAAGAACATGGACTAGCATGGCCGCAAGCAAAACGCAGACAGTCATGGACGACAAAAGAGCAATCTGATACGTGCGGGTCTTCATGGTTTCACCTCCAGTGTGGTGGTCGGGGCATCGTCGAGAGGCGTTCCTGTGGCCAGTTCGAGATCGGCGAGGCGCGAGTCGAAATCAGCAACCGCCTGGACCCAGGCAAGATCGATATCAATGACGGTCATCTGGCTGTCGAGTAAATCAAGGAAATTCGTTTTGCCGTTTTCATAAGCGATTACGCTGGACTGAAGTGTGGCTTCGGCCTGAGGTTGGAGCTGGTCGTGATACAGAAGCGCAAATTTCTGTGCGGCCTCTGCCTGTACCCGTGCTTCCTGTATCTGACCGAAGGCGGCATTGCGCAGCTCGGCGAGTTCGGCATCTTGCTCGCTGGCCTCGGCATTGGATTCGGAAATTTCCGCGTTGTGTTTGCGATGATTCAGCCAAGGCAGATTCATCGAACCTTCCACCATATAGTTGTTGCGTATCGGGATGCTGGGCGGCATGAGCATGTATCCGCCGGAAACTGTAAAGTCGGGGACATAAGCCTTCTTGGCCAGCGCCTGCTCTTTATGGCTGCGTGCAACGGCTACTTGGGCTGCGAGCAAATCGGGCCGAGAACGAAGCGCCAAGGTCTCCAGCGCCTGTTCGTCCGGCAGTGGCGCAAGTACGGCGTACTCTCCTTGCACGTTGAGCGGTGCTGCTGGGTCGCGCCCCAGCAGCGTGTTGAGGCGCGCGCGCGCGAGTTCGGCATCCCGATCGAAGCGAATCATGTGTTCCGCCAACTGTGTCAGCGCAACCTGCGCCTTCAAGATGTCTTGCTGCGGAACACTCCCTGTTGCGTACTGGATTCGCGCTGCTTCGATGGCCTGGCGTGCGATGGAGACATGCTGGTGGTGGACCCGCAATTCATCGCTGGCGAGCAGCATGGCATCAAACGCTTTGTGGACGCGCACGCGAACTTCCAGTCGCGTCTGCTGCAACTCCGCCTTCAATTCGGCCACGTCGGATTGCGCCACACTGGTGCGCAATCGGCGCTTGCCCGGTCCCGGCAGCGTCTCAGTGATGCTGAACATGTTCTGCGCGTCGTTAAAGTTCCAAGGCTGCTGCAGCGGCACTCCCCATCCGCGGTACATCGCGATGGGATCGTCGAGCGCTCCGGCGGCGGCAACGTGGGCTTCTGCAATGGCGACTCGTCGAACAGCGACTTCAATCTCTGGGTTATGGAGAAGGGCAATCCGTTCAACTTCGTCTAGCGTTAGTACCGGTCCGGAGGCCTGCGGAGCGTTACCCTCATCAAGCAACGCGGCGAAGGCACCCAACTCAGCGCCTTTGTCCGGCGTCTCTGCGCGAGAAACACCAGCGGGCACAATGGCAATCCAAACAAGAAATAGAGATACAAAAACTTTCATAACTCCCTCCAACGCGGATGCAGCTCGCGCCAGTTCGGGCGTTTGCGCTGCGCATAGACGCAGAACGACGCACGAAAGCGCAATTTCAGCCTGCGGACGCAGGAATCCTAGATACGGAGGATGGAGGTGTTAGCGGAGGGGAGAATCGACGGAATGGGTGCAAGAGCCTGCACACAGCGGGCGCTTTTCATGCCGGGCGCGGGCAAACGAACAGGGTGCGATACGAATGCGAACGGCTGCGCATGTTCGGAAAAATACGGAAGCGCAAGATGGATCGCCCGATTCTGGGGATTGACCTGGCAACAGGAGTTATCCGCATTCATTGTGGCTGGGGCGCAGGTCTGTGCCATGCTGTGGCAGCAGGCATGTTGCCCCGTCGGCTGCATCGCTTGCAAACAAGCAGATGCTGGAATCGCGATCCACAGGATCGTCATCGCCAGCATCAACCAAGCGCGTTGTCTGCCACTGCCCACCTGCATAGTGTAAACCCCAAGCTCTATTTGTCAACATGGAGCTTGGGGTGGGGCATCGCAGTGACCAGCATCACGTCACCACAATGCTCCCAGGAATCGACGGATGAGCATCGAATTAATTTCGTTGAACGCAAAGGCCCGTTCTTACTAGTTGAGATTGCGCTTACTTTTATGGAGACAAACGCATTCGTAAATGCTGACAGACTTTTCGTTACTGATACAGGCTTGGTGTTCGTAAAGCTCACAGAAGCGGGTAGCTGCAACTAAAATGGAAGGGGCAGTAGTTCACAAGAGTACCCGTAGGCGAGACATGCCATACCTTTTCAGCGAATGCGCGCCCGAGCTGCAACAAGCCATCCAGGCAGTTGAGAACCGTGCAGACGATTGCTATCGTCTAATACGGCTACTGAAGCAGCCTCGAAATCTGGCGACTTGGGCGCTCTTAAGCGCGATGGCCCTCGAACTAGAGACGTTTCAACAGCGTTTCGGAGCCTACAGCTTTCGTCATAGATTTGCGCTGATAAACCTTGAGCGTTATATGTGCGGCTTCTACTTCATTGCCGTTCACGGCAGGCCGGAATCTAAGCTCGTGAATGCCTACACGTTTCATGGAAGCCTCAAGGTCGATGCGACCTTCGCACTCAACGTCAGTGGAAAGTATACGAATTTTCTTAATATTTTTCCCTTGTGGCATCGAGACCATGAGCGCGCCGAACTAATGGCGAATGGAGCGGTACGTTTTTATATACCCCGTGATTCGGCGCGCCAGCGTCAGGTCCTCGCGTACCAGCAACTGTATCGCCCTGCTGAGGAAATAAGAAGGATCCCGAAAAAAAATGGGCGATCTCCAGAGTTGCAGCGCCTATTTAACGATCTCTTCCAGCAAGCTCGCCCGGCTGGCCTTCAAAAAAAATTTCACTATGAACCTTCAGATGAGTTGATCGAAGCTCTGCGACCGGAATATCAGGAGCGATTGGATGCCAATTTTCGGCACCCTGATTCCTTCCAACTAAACGGGTACTCACTTGCGGAGTTCAAAGCTGTTTATGTCGCGATCTTAATCCTGAGCGCGATTCACGAATACATCTGTTATCCGTGGGGCAATCAAGGACGACCCATCCCTGAATCCTCATTGGTCATGGTCAAAAAGCGATTCCAATGGATAAACAAATTGAGCAACATTTCAAGAGTGCCCAAGGCTACTTGCAATGCCATCGTCAAGGAATTGACACTTCGTCCAGAGAATCGTTCCTTCACTAGCCTCTGTATCACGCCCTTTGTGCCATTAGATAGCCGTGACAACACTCTCGCTGTCGCTCCGCAGTTTCCTCTCGCCAGTGCCGCTGATGAGAATGCACTACGCCAGTTCTCCTACACATATCCGGCGTTATTTTCAGGACAGAATACGCAGAAGGAAGAGGGTATGAGGGGCCTCCTGCGATCCGCGAACCCAGGATATAGGATTGATTTCACAATCCCACTCCCTGATGGTCCGACAGAGATTGATGCCCTTATCGAAGATGAGACGACCTCAACTGTAGTGCTTGCTGAGTTGAAATGGTTGCGAAAGCCTTACAAGCCTTTAGAACGGATAGAGCGGGAAAAGGACCTCGAAAAAGGGGTTTCGCAACTGGGGTTGATACGTGCGTATGGCAGGGCACATCCAAATTTTCTGCTCAAACGTGGTAAGCTCTCTCGCTCCTTAGCCGACTATAACAAGGTTCACCACATTCTCTTGGTACGCGATTATTGGCATTGGGTAGAGCCAGAAGATACTATTGCGATTCTTGACTTCGATGAATTTCTAGAGCAATTTCGTAAGAGCACTTCTTTGGATGGTCTAATGACCGAGCTTCTCTCGTATGGATGGCTTCCGATCGAAGGTCAAGACTTCTATGTTGACTACACAGCTACTTCGGTTAATAATGCAACGATCGAGTCGCTACTGTTCCATAATGGATTTCGATAGCTGCGGCTGGGCGGGCAACTACGACATGCGCTTTAAGTTTCGGACTTCGGGCAGACAACGCGGTGGCTCGCACTCCCGATGGTTTCCAAATTTTGGCAACGGTAAATGCACTTGACCCCGGGGAAGTTCTCAATTGATGTCAAATTGTCTTATCATCCGCGAAAATCAAATCGCGTAATTATGTATCGATATGGCATAATTACAAGGTATGGTTCCCAGGCTTGCCCAACCCAGATTGCGAAAGCTCCTGCAGCAGTTTCCTGCCGTGGCACTGCTTGGCCCAAGGCAGGTGGGCAAGACCACGCTCGCGCACTCGCTGGCGGAAGAACTTGGCACGCAGGCGATTTACCTCGACTTGGAGCTGCCTTCTGACCGCGCAAAGTTGGCCGAGCCAGAACTCTACCTCGCGCAGCACGCAGATCGGTTGGTCATCTTCGATGAAATCCATCGACTGCCAGGTATCTTCGCGACGCTGCGGAGTCTGATCGACCAGCGGCGGCGCAAAGGCAAACGCAACGGACAGTTTCTCCTGCTCGGCTCCGCGTCCATTGACCTCTTGCAGAGTCTGCAGAAACGCTGGCAGGACGCATTGCCTACGAGGAACTGACTCCATTTTCCGTGGCGGAAGTTGCTGCCTCTGGAATCGGCACGGCTGACCAGCTATGGAATCGCGGCGGCTTTCCGGACAGCTTTCTTGCCGACGGCGACGAGGACAGCTTCGTGTGGCGCTCCGCCTTCATCCAGACCTATCTCGAACGTGATGTACCCGCGCTCGGCCCGCGCATTCCGGCAGAGACGTTGCGCCGATACTGGCAGATGCTCGCTCACAATCAGGGGCAGATGCTCAACGCGGCGCAGCTCGCCAGCGGACTCGGCGTGAGCGGGCATACCGTCGCGCGTTATCTCGACATCATGGTGGACCTGCTGCTCGTGCGCCGCTTGCAGCCCTGGGCCGCGAATGCGAAGAAGCGTCTTGTACGCACATCGAAGGTCTATGTCCGCGATAGCGGCCTGTTGCACGCGCTGCTCGGCATTCGCAGCATGGAAGAACTGCTGGGGCATCCGGTTGTCGGCCCAAGCTGGGAGGGGATGCTGATCGAGAACATCTTGAGCGCACTGCCAGCCACCACGCGGACATCGTTCTACCGCACCTCCGCCGGGGCTGAGATTGACTTGGTAATTGAATTCAGCGCGAAGGATCGTTGGGCCATTGAGATCAAACGCTCTCTCGGCAGCCCCGCGCCCAGCAAAGGCTTTTACAATGGCTGCGAGGACATCAAGGCGACGCGGCAGATCGTACTGTATCCCGGCGAGGAACACTTCAAGCTGGATAAAAAGACGGAAGTGATGTCGCTGCAAAGATTGCTGAAGGATGAATTGGAACAGCCCCATCTATAGGAACTGACGAGAGCCTTCATTGTGCGATTCTCAAGCGCAATAACAAGTAGGCTGACTCTTATTTTTTGAGTCGTACATCAAACGGATACGGGAACGTCTCTACGATCCGAAACTTCGCAGCATCGGGATGCGACGGATTGAACAGAAAATTTGCTGTCTCCGGTACAAGCGCGCTGGGTACTTGCAACAGAATAGACCCGTTTTTTCGCAGCCAGGCAGTGCCTAAATCGCGGGTTGCAGCTTCGTTTGTATGCCAATCCTGCGGTAGTTTCTCTGGCTTGATGACAGGAATCTTTATATTCGGCCCTTCGATTCGCAGCAGCGTGAACGCTGGCGGCACATCATTTGCGCTGGTATGGACGCAGACTTCCAGCAACGCCGAGGCCGGCGTCCCCGCAAGATACACAACGGGCTGGCCCGCATAGTGCCAGCGGCCCGGCGCTTTCTGGCCGCCCGCTCCGCTGAGATCGCGATGACGGCTAATTCTCCACAGAATCATTTAGACAAACATGCCCTCGTCCATCTGAATGAGCAATTCGTCTACGATCCGGCTGCCAGTGTCTGTATTCAGCAAGGAGAGTGGCGTGCGTCCATCGAGCCGCGCATGTGGCTTGCGCAGCCAGGCCAGAGCGCGCTCGCGGCTGCCATAAACGGACTCCGCCAGCGACAGCACGCGAATGGCACGGAGCACGCGGTCGGATTCCTCTACCGTCAATTTTTCCCGGCGGGAACGGCGATGTTGGAGCGTTCGCCGTGGGATGATGACCGCGTCAATCTCCGCCTGTTGTAGACCAAGCGCAACCAGCCGCTTGATGGCAGATGGCGCCAACCGTCCTTCGACGATGCGAAGAATCTCTGTCTCCGTCGCCGGAGGCCGCAGGCCGAGCCAGTCTCCGATCTGTACATTGGCAGCATTCATGGCCAAATCTCCTTCCTACAGTATGCCACATATTATCTGGCAAAATGTTACGATCTCCAGTAAGACTTACGCAAAATCATGTATCCTCGGTGGGAAGCCGTTGACCGAATTGCTTGATTCTCTGCTAGTTAAGACGTACAACGGTACTTCCGGGTCAACAATGGCAACAAGGAAGCGGGTTTCGTGGGGACTGCAACATCACTTGGATTTGAATCGAAGCTCTGGGCCGCTGCCGACGCGCTACGCAACAACATGGACGCGGCGGAGTACAAACACGTCGTCCTGGGCCTCATCTTCCTGAAATACATTTCGGATGCCTTTGAAGCGAAGCACGCAGAGTTGGAGCGCCAGCGCAAAGAGGGCGCAGACCCGGAAGACCCCGACGAGTACCGCGCCGCCCACATTTTTTGGGTACCGAAGGAGGCGCGATGGCAGCACCTGAAGGCCAGCGCACCCCAGCCCAAGATTGGCACCTTTGTTGACGATGCGATGGCCGCCATCGAGCGCGACAACCCGTCGCTCAAAGGTGTCCTGCCCAAGGACTATGGCCGCCCCGGCCTGGATAAGCAGCGGCTCGGCCAGCTTATCAACCTCATCAGCGACGTGGGACTGGGCACACCCGCCGACCGGGCCAAGGATGTTCTTGGCCGTGTCTACGAATATTTCCTTTCGCAGTTCGCCAGTGCAGAGGGCAAAAAGGGCGGCCAGTTCTACACGCCCGCACATGTCGTCCGCATTCTGGTGGAGATGCTCGCGCCCTACAAAGGCCGCGTTTACGATCCCTGCTGCGGCTCCGGTGGCATGTTCGTGCAGAGCGAGAAGTTTATCGAGGCGCACAGCGGCAGAATCGGCGACATCTCCATCTATGGGCAGGAGTCGAACTACACCACTTGGCGTCTGGCCAAGATGAACCTCGCCATTCGTGGCATTGACGCGCAGATCGCCCACGGAGACACCTTCCACGCCGACAAGCACCCTGACCTCAAGGCCGACTACGTGCTGGCCAATCCGCCCTTCAACGACAGCGATTGGCGCGGCGACCTGCTCAAGACCGACAAACGCTGGGTCTATGGAGTCCCGCCTGCCGGCAACGCAAACTTCGCCTGGGTGCAGCACTTTCTCTATCACCTTGCGCCCACGGGGCTGGCGGGTTTTGTTCTCGCCAACGGGTCGATGGCGTCCAATCAGTCCGGCGAAGGCGAGATTCGCAAAAATATCATCGAAGCCGATCTGGTCGATTGCATGGTCGCGCTGCCCGGTCAGCTCTTCTACTCCACGCAGATTCCCGTCTGCCTCTGGTTTCTCACCCGCAGCAAGCGCCGCAACGGCTTTCGAGAGCGCCGGGGCGAGACGCTCTTTATCGACGCGCGCAAGATGGGCGCGCTGATTAGCCGGGTTCAGCGGGAGCTAACCGATGAGGACGTGGCGAAGATCGTCGGCACCTACCACGCCTGGCGCGGAGACAAAGGCGCGGGGAAGTATGAGGATGTACCCGGCTTCTGCAAGGCGGCCAAGCTGGATGAGATTCGCAAGCATGGCCATGTGCTCACGCCGGGCCGCTACGTCGGGGCCGAGGCCGTCGAGGACGACGGCGAACCGTTCGAGGAAAAGATGGCTCGCCTCACCGCCACGCTGCGTCAGCAGCAGGCCGAAGCCGCAAAGCTCGACGCCGCCATTGCCGCCAATCTGAAGGAGCTTGGGTATGGATTGTAGCTCGGTTCACTACTCGCGGCACGCCATCGCGCGCATGTTTCAGCGCAGCCTTTCCCCAGCGGCCGTCGCCACAGTTTTGCAGGCGGGCGAAGTCATCTCCAGCTATCCTGAAGACACACCCTATCCCAGCCAACTGCTGCTGGGTTTTGTGTCGGAGCAGCCCGTGCATGTGGTCGTAGCCCGCGATCCAGAAACCGGAGCCTGCTTTGTGGTCACCGTCTATCATCCAGACCCGCAACAGTGGGAACAGGATTACAAAACAAGGAGGCAGTCATGAAATGTATTCTCTGCAAAACCGGCGCCACGCAGCCTGGCGCGGCAACCGTCACTCTGGAGCGCAACCAGACCGTCGTCGTCATCAAGGGCGTTCCGGCGGAGGTCTGTCAGAACTGCGGCGAATACTACCTGTCCCAGGCGGTCTCGGAAAAAATCTACCGCCAGGCGGAGGATGCCGTCAGCCGCAACGCCGAGGTGGAAGTTCTCCGCTATGCGGC
>JAJZMO010000174.1 GCA_021798235.1 Acidobacteriota bacterium
GCCGGGTGACGGTGATGCCTTTGATCATGCTCCTAGATTATCAGCGCACTTACCGTGCGGGCGGACGCGCGCTTTGCGCGGGACTGGCCGTCCAGGCAATCGCGGCTTTGCGCGGGACTGGCCGTCCAGGTAATCGCGGCTTCGCCGGGACTGGCCGTCGAGGCAATCGCGGCTTCGCCGGGACTGGCCGTCCAGGCAATCGCGGCTTCGCCGCAAAAGCGCCGTTTTGATTGTTTTCCGTGGGTTGTGCGCAAAAACGGGCCAGCCGGGCGGATTTTTAAAGACTTTCTAGACCCTCCCCCATTTTGTGGGGAAGTTGTTGATTTTATGAGGCGGTATACCCGTTATTAACTGATAAACCCCTGGTGTTTTTGCGGGGAAGTGGTTGATTCCATTGGGGTGACTAGTGTTTGGGACTGGCCGTCGAGGCAATCGCGCCTTCGGCGCCATTCCGTTTTCGGTCTCATTAGTGGTTTGTAAGTTGCTCATTCCAGGATATTTACTGGAAGACTAGTCTCGTAAGTCCTTTAGAATCAATCGCTGGTTCATTGGGGCATATCCCCTGTCCGGGTACAGAAAAGGCGGCTCCGGGTGGGGAGCCGCCTTTTGTATGTCCTTACTTTCAGAATAACAATTTTGGGGGTAATTACCGGGGACCGGCCGTCCGGGCAATCGCGTGCTTCGCACGCCTTTTACTACCCCTTGCTTTCAGGATAACAATTTTAGGGGTAATTACCGGGGACTGACCGTCCAGGCAATCGCGTGCTTCGCACGGCTTTTACTACCCCTTACTTTCAGAATAGCAATTTGGAGGGTAATTACCGGCAAAGTTGTCGGGGCACAGTGCATTTCGATCATTCCTCGTCGAAACCGCTTATTTGCCGTGCGTACAAATGCGGCTGCATGGCTTTGAATTCGTACTCGCGGTTTTTGCCATCATTCCCGTGGAATTTAAGATAGACGCTCTCTGATGTCGTCCGCACTTTTCCATGCCATCTCGTGCTACCCCAGCTCTTGAGGAGTAGGACGAGAAGCGCAAATCCAATGGTAATGCCGATCGCTTCGCCGTCGCCTTCAACGAAGACGATCTTTCCCGATCTGTGGACGGGATATTTACGTTCAGATAGGAAATCGTGGTCGCGTGTAATCAAAATCATCCCCTTCTTGTCCACTTCATGCAGTAGCTGCTCATCCGACATGCGGTGGAGATGTAATTCTTGCGCCGTCCGAACTTCCAGACCGTTAGATCGCAAGACCTCAACAAGTTTTTGTGGGAAATGAGCATCCGCAATCAAGCGCACCTTCCGCGGCTGTTCCCCCGGATCCCGCCACATATCCTCCGAGACCTCAATCCATCCGTCCTCAGAGCGTGCATCTTCTCGCAGTTTTTCTTTCCTTTTGCTCGGCACTCTCGCCTCCAACCTCGTGTGCATAGGTTTACTTGCCACTCCTAGGCAGCGTGCTTTGCGTCCCACATCTCAATATCGAGATGTGGGGCGCTCGGCACCATCAGCTACTTGCGACGCTATTCATGGTTTTCCTCGGTCCCGCGAGCGTATCTAGCCTCACGCTCGTTCCAGAACTTGATGAATTCTGCGGTTCGTCTGTCATGCCGCTCGCGAGCCTTACCGTCAGGATGCCAAGTTAGTCCGTTGGTGTTCCTCTGCCAATACAGGGGGTCTTTGACCATTGGCATTGCGATCCATTCCGATGTTGCATTTAGGTATGACGAGTTCAATCCGCAAAGAGACACGGCCATTCGGGCTGTGTCCCCACGAACAAATCCCGATGAGCCCTCCGGTAATCCTCCTCCGATGAGAAAAGTGAAGGTACCGGGTGTTACCTCATGTAGAAAGTTTGCCGCTGTTACGCCGCTTGGGTGTGCAACGGATTCGGTAATGACTCCGTATTGTTTTCCCATGGCGGGATAGAGTGCGGCTAGAGAGGCGATTCGCTGCGCGCCAGTAAACTTCCCTGCGATGTAATCCTCGAGTAACTTGGGTTGAACCATAAGGGATGCTGCAAGCGCGTGACTTTCTAGAACGTATCGAAGGATAACGAAGGCTTCGTGTGGGAAGCCCATTCTGATAGATTGATACGCTCCAAGCAATGCATTCACGCTTTGCCAAGTCGGCCATATGGCGAACCATAAGTGCCTGCGGCCCTCATCTTGCTCGTAGGCTTTGTACGCGGCGGTTAATAATGAATAGCTCGTGCCGAGTTCCTCAGCAATATCTAGTGTTTCGCTGCGGTGCTCGTTGTCGAAGTTGGACGCCGATTGTCGGCACGTCACCCATAAGTTGTTTAGGATTTTGTCCTTGAGGCTAGAGCGGGTCTGGTCGAGGATTTCCTCTATCGACATCTGCGAAGGCTCCTAATATTGCCAAAAAACTCTAAAGGATGACCGATAGTTGATTCAAGCTCTCTGTCGGTCTGGGGCAAGGTGGCTCTTTGAATGAACTCTGTGTTCTTTCGGACGGGTCAGCAGGGCTCAGCTTCGATGAGGAGGCGGCGCGAAGGTCGGAATGACAATATCTGGGGGATTGGGTGCCCAAAATATTCATGAACTGCAGGTTCCTCCGCTCCATCCGCTTTGCGGACTCCGGTCGGGATGACAATGTTTTTACGCTTTGAGCTTCTACCGGTCGGCCTTTGCGCCGATTTGGTAACCGCAGATTCCTCGACTTCGGCGCTTCGCGCCTTCGCTCGGAATGACAACATTTACAGGGATGACGACATCTGTGAAGGTGTCAGCTGTCTTGACGATTTGTGCGTGGAGATAACATCGGATAACTGCGAGTTACTGGTGGTATTGGGTGGTGAGGGTGGTGTGGAGGGTGTCGAGTAAGTGGGCGGGGATGAGGGATTGGGCCATGTCGGGGGAGCCTCCGGCGCGGAGGTTGTGGGGGGCGAGGGCGTCGCGGAGGGCGTGTCCGCAGTGGAAGTCGAGGTCGCGGCTGCGGGCGAAGACGATGCGGGCGGAGTCTGCCTGGGTGCAGGAGAAGAACGCGACGGTGCGAGGCGCGGCGGCGGTGAGGGCGGAGGCGAGCTGGCGGAGGTAGTCGGGGTCGCGGTCGTCGAAGGCGCGGTGGACCCAGCGGATGCCGTTGTCGTAGGGGACTTCGACGACGAGACGGGCGGCGTGGTAGTGGGCGAGCTCGGTGCGGAGCTTCTGATTCTCTTTGGCGGCGGATTTGGATTCGGCCTGAATGCGGCGGATGGCTTCCGGGAGGCTGTCGGGGCCGATGGTGAGCAGCGAGGCGGCCTGGTGGAGGAGTTCGGCGTCGTGGCGGGCGGCGCTGACGGCGCGGAGGCCGGCGACGTAGGTGAGGCGGAGGCCGCGGGAGACTTTCTCAGTGGAGCGGATGAGGAGCGAGCCGATCTGGCCGGTGGAGTGGACGTGTGTTCCTCCGCAGGCATTGCGGTCGTAGTTTTCGATTTCGATGATGCGGATGGTGCCGTCGCGCTCGGGGAGCTTGGGGAGTTCGCCGGCGGCGAGGAGAGCTTCAGCGTCGGCGCGGGCGACGGTGTTGATGAAGAGGGGGCGGTTTTCGGCGATGAGGTCGTTGACGACGCGCTCGATGCGGGTGAGGTCGTCGGGGGAGAGGGAGTCGCGGTCGATGTCGATGGTGGAGAGTTCGGGGCCGAGGTGGAAGGATACGGTGTGGGCGCCGAGGCGATGGATCAAGGTGGCGGAGAGCAGGTGCTGGCCGGAGTGCTGCTGCATGTGATCGAGGCGGCGGGGCCAGTCGATGAAAGCTTCCACCTGGGTTCCGGCCATGAGGGGCTTGTTGACGGAGTGCCAGACTTCGCCGGATTCGTCCTCTTCGACGGCGAGGACGGGGATTTCAAGAACGGCTCCGTTGCGGGAGGTGGCGCGGAGGGTGCCGGTGTCGTAGGGCTGGCCGCCGCTGGTGGGGTAAAAGGCGGAGCGGTCGAGGGCGATTTGCCAGAGGGTTTCGCCGTCCTGGCGGGAGTGCTCGCGGATGTTGGTGACGGTGGCGGGGAATTCGCGGAGGAAGGAGTCGAGATAGTAGAGCCGCTGGGTCATCTGGGATCCGAGAGCGCGGTGGCGCTGGTTTCAGTTTAAGGGACTGGCTGTCCAGGGTGCTGACCGCACGGGGGACTGCGCGTCCAGCGAAACGCGCCTTCGGCTCAAAAGGCCCACACTGGCTGCGCGAGGCTGGGGCGCCCGGAAGTCTTGTTTCGGGAAGAGTTTGAACCGCAGATTTCTCGACTCGCCCTGCGGGCTTCGCTCGAAATGACCCTTCATGGGGAGGGTTCAGATGTGGCAGGAGGTGGCGCCGCGCTTCTGGAGGTATTTCTGGTGGTATTCTTCTGCGCGCCAGAAGGTTTTGGCGGGGACGAGCTGGGTGACGATGGATAGGGGGAAGCGTTTTTCGGCGGTGAGGCGGTCGATGAGGGCGCGGGCTGCGGCTTCCTGCTCGGGGGAATGGAAGAAGATGACGCTGCGGTATTGGGTGCCCCAGTCGGGGCCCTGGCGGTTGAGCTGGGTGGGATCGTGGAGGGCGAAGAAGAGCTCGAGGAGCTGGGCGTAGGAGACGCGGTCGGGGTCGTAGGTGAGCTGGACGACTTCGGCGTGGCCGGTGAGGTCGGTGCAGACGGCGTGGTAGCTGGGGTTGTCAGTGGCGCCGCCTTCGTAGCCGACGGCGGTTTCAAGGACGCCGGGAACCTGCTGGAATTTTGCTTCGACTCCCCAGAAGCAGCCTGCGCCGAATGTCGCGAGTGCCATAGGAAAATTCCCCCCCCGGTAACAGGATGCCACAAGCGGTGGGGTGGATTCAGCTGTGGGACGGCGGGGCACGCGCGCTGCGGCGCGCAAGACAAAGCAAAATCTACCGCCAGGAGGCAAAGGACGCCAAGGAACTGGGCGTCGGCGCAAACGCCGCGCTTTCTGGCCTTTTCAAGGCGTTATGGGCAAATCTTTCGAGGCAAGCGCGCAAAAAAACTTTGGCGACTCCCGTCTATTTGTGGGTAAGTGGTTGATGTTATGGGGTTGAGCGGCCGTGAAAACCGGAGGCCCCATGGTTTTTGCGGGGAAGGCATTGAATCCAAGAGGGAGGTTAGCCAGTTACGGGGGATTGTCGGTGGAGGGTTCCCGGAATGGGCGCGTGGAGACGGGAAAAGCGGCTGGATTGCGGCTGCCTTTCAAGTGCTCCTAAGTTCAGGATAACAAGTTGGCAGCAAATTACCGGCGCATAGGTGGAGGATACGTGGTAAGTTCTGTTCGGGCGTGAAATGGGTGAGTCTCCCCGCGGCGCAAGATCGAGATTTGGGGCAGCCGCGGCGGGAGCCGCGTGACAGCGAAGGTTGATTGCGACGCCGGTGGAAGGAGGGTTCAGCTTGGATGCGGGAATGGAAGCGCCGGGCGGGCAGGTCACCACGAGGTACAGCTACAACCCCACTCAAGCAAAAGACTTCGTTTGCTTGAGTGGGCCACCCGCCAGCACCACCGGAACTACTCAGACATGCGTCAATGCGACCCAACCTCAGCCGCCGCCACCTCCGACGCCACCTGGAACTGGATTAGATACAGGCTACCCATATAGCACCGGCACGTCCACCCAGGACAGTCCTACCATCAGTCTTGATTCATCCAAATACGTCACGGAGTCGAGATCTTTCTCAGCCGACATGTATTTCCTTTGGGACCCGGTCCTTCCGTCCAATTGTTCGCCCGGCATCACTTGCACCTCGATACCTGTCCCTCTGGGGTCCGTGAATTGGGGATTTTCGGGGAGCGCAAGCTACAGCGCCGGGAGTTGGACCTTGACTACCAACAGCAAAGTCACTCCCGCTTGGACTCCAAGCAGTTCCTATCCCAAATGGAACGACTACGTACCTTATTCCGGCGTGATTTTGTGCCAATAGCTCGTGAGGTATTATGCGAATGAACAAAATTGCTCTTCTTCCATTGCTTGTTGCGTGCTGCGCCGCTGCGGCTGGCAATGGTGCACTCTCCCTCAAGCTGACTGTGCTCACTCCCTCCGTCAAAGCTGGGTCCCAAATAGGAATCAGGGTGACCACGACGAATGAAACCGATCACCTGATCACGTATCACAATACGAATCTCTGCAACTACTCGTTCAAAGTTCTAACCGGTGCGGGGACACCCGTTTCAGAGACGAAGGTGAAAAAGGCGCTGAATTGCGGCGGTAAGGTCGACGTGAAAATTACCGGCAGAAACATCATTGTGACGCTGAAGCCCGGCGAATCCTCGAGTGAAAACATTGTGCTCACCGAGCTGTACAACATGTCCCAACCGGGGAAATACTCTATTCAAGTGGATCGAAAATTTCCCGGCATCGGCCGCTTCAGCTCCAATGTTGCGAGCGTAGACGTCAAGCCGTGAAGTTAACAAGGAGAGGAGTCGTGAGCACCCCAGATCTCAGCACTTGCACCTCGCCCCAGATGCCTGCGGGGCTGGCCACGGTCTAGGGGAGCCGGGAACGACCTGCTGCAGACGATGAGCGTGAGCGGTTCGGTGACGCAGACCATCGGCTATACGGCGGATGGCAGGATGGCGAGCTTCAGTCCGGGGATTGCGTCGCCGGGCGGGCAGCTTATTACCTCGCTCAGCTACAACCAGGACGCGCAGCTTTCCGCGGTGGATGCGGGCAGCACCACGCTGGCGAGCTATACCTATAACGGCTTTGGGCAGCGGGTGTTGAAGGCTTTCCCGGGCGGGACGGGGGAGATTTATCAATACGGGCAGAATGGGATGCTGCTGGAGGAGACGGATCAATCGGGGACTCCGCAGGCGGACTATATCTATCTGAACGGCAGGCCGATTGCCACGGTGAATCCGGCTACGGGTACGCTGTATTACCTGCAGGATGACATGCTGGGCACGCCGCAGGTGGCTACGGACAGCAGCCAGAGCGTTGCCTGGCAGGCGGCGTATGGGCCCTTCGGGCAGGCTTCAGCGAGCGGGTCGATTACGCAGAATCTGCGCTTCCCTGGGCAGTACTACGATATCGAGACCGGCTGGAACCATAATGGCTTCCGCGATTACATTCCGCAACTGGGACGGTATGCGGAGCCGGATCCCCTGGGCAGGCTTGGCAGTGGGAACGATCTGTATGGTTATGTGGGCGACAATCCGGAGAACTTTGTTGATCCTTATGGGCTCAAAAAGAACTGCGGCTGCGAAAGCCTGCAAAGCAAATCGCAGGCTCAACAGCAAGGCTTGCGGAATGAGCAATTGAAATTCAAAACCGTGTCAGGCGGTGCACACCAGGCCAACTGGGAAATTCAGTGGAACCTAACCCATAATACACAGTACGGAGGGTATGTTGTTCAACACATTGTGGGTTATTACGGACCCAAGTATGGGACCTATAACTATTGGGAAGCATGGAAGATAAATCCCGGTTCACATACTCCTATTGCTCATCAGCGCAACGTTGGTGCGAATGGTGAATTTTACAACGATGAATTTATGGGCCCGCTTGGAAGCCACATTCACGCAAGTGCTCGCTTCTATGAATGCCTGACGTTACCGAAGTCATTTTATGTTCATCCCAAAGGATTCCCTGCAGGTCGTCTACCCGCGACAACTACGAATCCGCAGCTTTCGGCGGAGCATGCCACTGCCCCAAATGTTCGGTGGTGGGGATTTCTTCAACCTAATGGGAAATGAGGTGGTGTAGGAATGCGATTTTCAAGACTATCAATTCTGGTTTTCTGTTTTGTGTCATTAGCTCTTGCTAGCGTAGCCCGGGCGTGCGAGGCTTCTGCGGTCACGAAGCAGATCAACGAGACGATTGCACAGGTTCGGTCCGGAAAGACAACGGAAGCGAGGAGGAAGGCCGCAGAGCGTCTTGAAAGCCTGACTCAAAGAGTCAGAAAAAAGGTGATCTCTCAGATGCTCGTGGATGATATTGCGTCATTGCTCAATTCGCGGGATGATTCGGTACGCTATAGCACAGTGGTATCTCTGGGAAATCTAGGGCCTGCTGCGAAATCGGCGGCTCCTAAGCTTTTAAAGCTCCTTCCCAAAGAAGACTGCGTTAACGGGGCGATAACTACCGCAGGTGCGATTCGATATGCGCTGGTTCGAATGGGGATCAAACCCCCGCCGCCACCGGATTGCGAGCGAATAGCCGGATAAATTCGTGATTTTCTCTGGCGTCGTACAGCTACGATGCGGCGAATCGGATTACATCGATTACGTACCCGTCGGGAACGGTGGTGAGCTATACTCGCGACATCATGGGGCGGATCACGGCGGTGAACGCGCAGGCTCCGGGCGGCAGCAGCACGCCGGTGGTGTCGAGTGTTGGCTATGAGCCGTTTGGGCCGTACAGCTCGCTGACATATGGAAACGGCGTAGCGGAGACGCGCGGCTTCGACCAGGATTACCGGATGACGGGGATCACGGATACGGGAAGCTCGGTGCTGC
This sequence comes from Acidobacteriota bacterium, assembly GCA_021798235.1. The sequence goes on from JAJZMO010000174.1 coordinate 8,426, forward strand.
AGAACCTGAGCTATGCGTACTATCCCACCAACAACGTGAAGACGATTGCGGATGGGGTCCACTCCGCCGACAGCCAGAGCTTTGTGTATGACAGCCTGCAGCGGTTGAGCAGTGCGACGGGCAGCTACGGGACGTATGGCTACACGTATGACAAGGACGGGAACCGTTTGACGCAAACGCTCGGGCCCACCACCACGACATACGGCTACGGAACCGGGAACGACCTGCTGCAGACGATGAGCGTCGGCGGATCGGTGACGCAGACCATCGGCTACACGGCGGATGGCAGGATGGCGAGCTTCAGTCCGGGGATTGCCTCGCCCGGCGGGCAGTTGAAAAGAAAAGGCACGGCGGGGAGCCGTGCCGGGGTGTTGTGAATCCAGAGGTTGGTGCTCAGGCGGTTTCGTCGCCGAGGCGGTATTTGAGATCCTGGGCGTCGCTCCAGGCGAGGCGGAGGCCCTTGGAGAGTG
>JAJZMO010000057.1 GCA_021798235.1 Acidobacteriota bacterium
AAATCGGAAGTGGCTCCGGGGTGAACCTCCCCGAAGACAGAGACTGTGCCGCGGGGATCTCTGGAATCCCCCGCCCCCGCGGCTTCCACGTCCCACAGAACGAATCCTGGCAATTCATGTCGTTTATAGCACGAATTTTTTGCCAGTCTCCCTAGAATATTGCCTAAGGGCGACGGGGTGTACGCAGGGTAACTACTTTGCCAGAAATTCGCCCTGCGGTGCGCTCCCGGAATTGCGGAGCCTGGGCCAGAGCAATCGCTTGCGGCATCTTCTTGCTTTTCTTTATCTTGTAGTTTTTTTCTTCCCCGTTCGCTTCGCCGCGGGCTTGGCAGCTTTACCGCGTTGGCTGCTGCGGGCGCTGGTACGTGTCGTCGCAGTCTTCTTCGCTGCCTTCTTTTTCGGCGTGGTGCGTTGGGAGGGTCGGCTCGCCTTGCCTGCCTTGCTCGTTGTGCGCTTGGCGGCAACTTTTTTCGCGCCGCTGGCTTTTCCCCGGCCCGCAGCTGTCGACTTTTTGCCTGCATTTTTCTTGGCAACAGCCTTTTTCTTTGCTGCGGTCTTCGGCTTGCTCCCTGCAGCGCGCACGGCGGCCACCTTGGCCACCAACGGACGCTTCCATGCTTCTAACGACACGGCGTTGGCCGTCTTGCGCAGCCGCTCAATGTCATAGAGCGCGCGCGTCTCCTCATCAAACACATGGACAACAAAATCCACATAGTCGAGCAAGATCCACTTTGCCGTGCGATAGCCTTCCACCGAGTTGGCATACATGCCAAACTCGCGCTTCAGACGCAGCTCCACTTCGTCTGCAATCGCCTGTACCTGGCGCGGGTTGGCTCCGCTGCAAATCAAAAACGCATCGGTGAAGGCGGACTCTGCCGGATCCAACTCAAGAATGCGGGCGTTCAATGCTTTTTTTTCTTCACAGGCTGCATGCGCAGCCAGAATGTAATTGCGGGTCGTCGACGAAATGGGCATGCGGGTGGGGTAATCTCCTTGCAACGTGTAGTTTCATCGTATCGGGTTCCGTGCGCTCTTACCAGCAAGCAGAGAATACGGCTTTTGACCGTGGGAATCCGCTCTGCCCTCTCCGCCGACTACTGTTTAGGTTGAATGCGTTGGCGAGCCGGGCTGCAAAGGAATTTTCCTTCGCCTACAATGCTAGCCAGAGGGCCTTGAGCACGATTGCCGCCCGATGACTCCTGGAAGTCCCCATTGTGGCGTGCTTCCATTTTTGACGGATCCCCGTCCAAGAAGAGTGCAACCAGCTGGCCAGAGCGCCAGCGAACGTGAATGAGGCAGGACGTACGACCATGACGACTCTGCGTATTCTGAATCCACTGCGAATCAAACTGCTTGTGGCTGTGTGCGTGGTTCTGGCACCGCTGGCTCTGACTGCGCAAAGCATCCGCGTCAACTGGCGGCTGAATGCGCCTTTCTCCAGCTATAAAACCTACGTGTGGGTGCCGGGGAAGGAGAACAATCATCCCTTTTACCGCCAGTATGTGGATGAATACGTCAATTACGCTTTGAAAAACAAGAAGCACATGGTGCAGGTCTCGGCAGACCAGTCTCCTGATCTGCGCGTGGAGTATCACTTTTTGACCCAGGAAACGATGGACACCAACACCACCTACTGGGGCACCGGCGGTTGGGGCGGCTGGGGCTGGGGTGGTTGGGGATGGGGCGGCGGCATGGGTTGGGGAATGGGTGGCATGGGCTTCGCCAATACACGTCAGGTTCCCCGCACCATGGGCATCCTGACCATTGACATGTTTGACGCCCACACCAATAAGCTGGTCTGGCGCGGCCAGGCCAGCGAGGACAGCGTGGACGTTGGCAATAAAAATGAAGAAAAGCAGGTAGCCATGTCCATCTTCAAAATGATGAAGCGCTTCCCGCCACCACCGAAGTAAGGTGTGACAATCGGTACGCGCGGCTAGGCTAAGCGCGCGTACCCGCAGCTGCTGGCCTACTCCATGCCAGAGCCAAGCAGGGAAAGATACCGTTCGTACCGATACACCTGATTGCGCTGACGACCTGTTGTCTCACGAATCATCCCGAGTTCCAGCATAATGGCGATGCCTTTTTGCACCGTAGTAAAACTCATTTTTTCCGTGGAACGCAAATCTGCGATTCGGAATATAGGGGTGCGTGGCAATTGTTGAAAGGCCAACAACAGCGACTTGCTTTTTTGCATACGCTGCCGAATGCGCAGTTCATCCTCGTTAACTAGGGTGGTCAATTGTTTTGCTAGTTCGACAGCTTGATTGGCTGCCGATGCAACGGCTTCCAAGAAAAACTCGAACCATTCGTTCCATGCTCCTTCCATGCGAACCTTCTGCAGCAGAGAAAAATACTGGTCTCGATTCTGCTTCAGGTACAGGGAAAGATACAAAAGCGGTTCACGCAACACCTTGCGCTCAATCAAAAGAAGAGGAACCAACAAACGCCCAATTCTTCCATTGCCATCCAAGAATGGGTGGATGGTTTCGAATTGGTAGTGCAGCATGGCCGCTTGCAAGAGAACCGGATGTTCGGCAGCACCTCCATGCAAAAACTTCTCAAACGCATCCAGATTGCCGGGCAGCACATCCGGCGGCGTGGGAACAAAAATCGCATCTCCGGGCCGACTGCCTCCAATCCAATTTTGACTGGTGCGAAACTCTCCCGGATTCTTTTCCCTTCCGCGTCCCGAGCCTAGCAAAATCTTGTGCATCTCCCGGATCAGCCGCAGCGATAGCGGAAATCCATCTTGCATGCTCAGCATCCCATGCCGCATGGCGGCAACATAATTCGAGACTTCGCGCACATCCTCGGATGCCCGGTCGGATTCTTTGTTGATTTCAAAAAGAAGCAATTCGGAAAGCGTGGACTGCGTGCCCTCAATCTGTGAAGACAACACCGCCTCACGGCGGCAATAAAAGTAAATGAACAAATCCACGTTAGGGATCGTGTTTCCCATCCCATCCAAACGCCCAATGGCCTGATCCGCAGCACTCAACTTTTGCAGTAGTGCCCGATCCAAGGAATACTGCGGCGGCAAGTCGTAGGGAATAAATGCATTATATGGCTCTGGGGAGCCAATTGCCTGCTTGCGCCATATTCCCTGAATGTTTGACGTCATCTCGCTAATTCCATTCTAGGCCGAAAATTGAAATTAGCAAATGCGTAATTCTATTCTTGGAAATTACGGAATTCCGAATTTGTGCACTTTCACGCTGACATAAAAACACACGGCGGCAGAGAGTGTCACCGCCGCCGTGGTTGTCGGTACCGTTCTGCTACTGGATCAGCGTGCCGGTGTCTCCATTTTCCTTCTCATCGGCAGGAATGACCACGGCGGCGCCCACCTTGTCGCCCTCTTCCAGGTTGAGCAGCTTGACGCCCTGCGTCGAGCGGCCCGCCTCGCGGATCGTCTTGGTGTCAATGCGGATGATCTTGCCAAACTGACTGATCACCATCAACTCGCTGGACTCATCCACCAATTGAATGGAGCTGACCTTGCCATTCTTGGCCGTGGTCTTCACATTGATGACGCCTTTACCGCCGCGAGATTGCAGGCGATACTCGTCCACATCGGTGCGCTTGCCAAAGCCATGCTCGGTGACGGAGAGGATCAGGCAGGCGCAGGCCCCACCAGCTTCCGTCTTTTTGCGTTCGCTGGGCGTGACCGCGGCTCCAACCAGATAATCCTTGGCTCCCAGATCAATGCCGCGCACGCCGTAGGCCGGTCGACCCATGGAACGCACGTCATTTTCGTCAAAGCGAATCGCCATGCCCTCATGCGTGGCCAAAAAGACTGCTTGCTTGCCGTCGGTGATGCGAACGGCCACCAGTTCGTCTTCCTTGTCCACGCCGATGGCGATGATGCCGCGCGCCATGACGTTGGAGAAATCCTTGAGTGGCGTGCGCTTCACCGTGCCCTGGCGCGTGGCGAAGAAGATAAACTTGCCTTCCTCCTCCAAATTGCGCACCGGCAGAATGGCGCAGACCTTTTCGCCCGGCTGCAGGCTCAGCAGACTGGCGATGGCCTTGCCCTTGCCGGCTGCACCCACGTCGGGAATCTCATAAACCTTGAGCCAGTAGACGCGGCCCGTATTTGTGAAGCAAAGCAGGTAGGCGTGCGTGGAGTCGACGATCAACTGCTCGACGAAGTCCTCCTCGCGCGTCTTCATGCCCATGCGTCCCTGGCCACCGCGCCGTTGCTGGCGATAGGTGGTGATCGGCGTGCGCTTCAGGTATCCAGAGTGGGAGACGGTGACGGCGACCTGCTCATCCGCGATCAAATCTTCCAGTTGCAGCTCGGCGCTCTCGTCCAAAATCTGCGTGCGCCGCTCGTCGCCGTAGTCTTTTCTGACGGCCTCCAGCTCCTTGACGATCACAGCGCGCAGCTTTTTCTCGCTGGCCAAAATGGATTCATACTCAGCGATGCGATCGCGCACATCCTTCAACTCGCTCAAAAGTTCGTCGATGGAAAGCTGCGTGAGTCGATAAAGCTGCAATTCGAGAATGGCGTCAATCTGCCGATAGCTCAGGATCAGCGTGGCCGTGGTGGATTGCGACAGGTCGACGCCGTACTTGGCCGCATCGAGCGTAACGCCGCGCAGTTCGCTGCCTTGCAGCCGGATGGACTTTCCAGAGAAGTATTGGAAGAGGCTCTCGCGCGCATCGGGCCGCGAAGAGGAGCCGCGAATAATCTTGATAACGCTGTCTAGGTGATCCAGCGCAATCTGGTAACCGAGCAGAATGTGTTCGCGGTCGCGGGCCTTTTGCAGCAGGAAGGCCGTGCGGCGGCGCACCACGTCGATGCGATGATCCAAAAAGTGCCGGATGGCCGCAGGCAGGCTCAGCTCTCGCGGCTGGCCGTTGACCACGGCCAAAAAGATCATCGAGAAGCTCTCCTGCATCTGCGTGTGCTTGTAAAGCTGGTTTAGCACGATCTGCGATTCCGCACCGCGCTTCAACTCGATGACGATGCGCATGCCGTCACGGTCGCTTTCATCGCGCACGTCACTGATCTCGTCAATGATCTTCTCGTTGACCAGCGCGGCGATGCGCTCAATCAACTTGGACTTGTTCACCTGATACGGAATCTCTGTAACGATGATGGACTGGCGGCCTTGCGCCATGTTCTCCGTGGCCACACGCGCGCGCATCAGGAAGCGACCGCGTCCGGTTTTGTAGGCCTCCACGATGCCGGACCGGCCATAGATAAAGCCGCCCGTGGGGAAGTCTGGACCTTGCACATGCTTCATCACTTCGATCAACCCGGCCTGCGGATTGTTGACCATCTCAATGGCCGCGTTGACGATCTCCGTCAAATTATGCGGCGGAATGTTGGTGGCCATGCCGACGGCGATGCCGCTTGATCCGTTGACGATCAGATTGGGAATGCGCGTCGGCAGCACGGCGGGTTCGCTGGTGCTTTCGTCGTAGTTGGGAACAAAGTCGACCGTATCTTGGTCAATGTCGGCGAGCAATTCGCCCGCCAGGCGCGTCAGGCGCGCCTCGGTGTAACGCATGGCCGCCGGAGGATCGCCGTCGACCGAACCAAAATTTCCCTGGCCATCCACCATCACATAGCGCATGGAAAAGGGCTGCGCCAGACGCACCAGCGTGTCGTAGATGGAAGCATCGCCGTGCGGGTGATACAAACCCATCGCTTGACCCACAACCTTGGCGCACTTGGTGTACTTTTTGTTGTGTTGCAGCCCCATCTCGTGCATGGTGTAGAGCACGCGCCGATGCACCGGCTTCAGGCCGTCGCGCACATCCGGCAGCGCGCGTCCGATGATGACCGACATGGAATAGTCGAGATACGATCGACGCATCTCCTCTTCAATGTTGATGGGGATCAAGTTGAGCGCGCCGGGGCCGGACGGCGTAGTGCCCTCCGGGGGATTGCCGCCGTTACCAAGGGGGAGTTGTGGGTTCTGATCGTCTGCCATGGGTGAAGTGAGAAGGCGCTCCTGCCAGCAAAAATTCGGCGAATGCGCCGTTCGGGATTCTGTGCTTCCCAGTCTCTATGATATGCGCCCAGTGCCGGAGTGGCAACGAGTGAACAGGGAAAATTGTTGGAGAATCTGCTCCGGGGCTGAAAGGGATTTTTCGGCTCTTTTTGCTTGCAACGCCCGCTGCGGCGGGCTTGGATGACGCGGGACTTGAGTCCCTGAAGGGGATGGGCTTTAGCCCATCCATAAGTCCAAGGATTGCAGTGCGGCTTGAGCCGCTGAGGGAGCGATCCGCAGGTGTGCAGCGTCTCCCTAGGTGGTTTCGATCGCGCTTGCGCATCCAAGCGGGACGATTTCCCCGTAAGCAAAACCGTCGCGCTCAACGGTCAGCGTGTGTTCGACGGCGATGGGGTGGGTGAACATGGGGCCTGCGATGGCGACGCTGTGAAACTCTCCGCGCTCGCCGCAGGGATCGACCGAGGGCGGCAGGTCGGCGAGGAGTTGTGCATCAAAGACACGACCGCAGAAGCTGGGGGCGAGATGCTTCGGGTTGACGCAAGTGATGCGCGCGCGCAGACCAGCGGCGATCATTTGGCGTGCCAGCTGGTCTGTCGGAATGCCCCAGATGGGAAAGAGTGGCTCCAACCCAGTGCCCGCAAGTTTTTCGACGCGATAGGCGCGAATGTCTTCCAAAAATAAATCGCCAAAGGCGACAGCATCGAATCCCTCAGCCACGGCGCGGGCACAGACGGCTTGCATCCGCGATTCGTAATCGGCATTGGAGCAGGGATAGGGCAGCGACACCTTCCAAACCGGCAACCCCGTGGCCTGGGCTTGCAGATCGAGCAGTTCCTCCCGATAGCCGTGAATGGCGACGCGGCCAAAGTGGCCGTTGAGCGTGGTCAACAGTGCAGAGACCTCGTAGCGCGCGTCTTGGCGTAGCTGGTGCAGCGCCCAAGCGCTGTCCTTGCCGCCACTCCAGCTAAGCAGAACTTTGCGCTTTCGTGGGTGGACAACCGATTCTGCATCCATACTGCACAGAATACAAGGTGCCCCGCTCCCCACAGAAGGAGCCGTAAAGAAAGTGCAACGCCGGAACGAGACTGCGACCAGCAAAAAAATCCACAGCGCGTGCATGGAGTGCATCAAAATCGGCTATGCTCCATATAGCTCGCACTTGCAGACGGGCGCATGTATGTTTCGGCTGAACTTTCACGATCCTGCCTTGTATGGTTCCCTGCTGCTACTGCTGGCCGCTACGGCCGCTTTGGTTGTATGGCTGTATCTGCGCAGTCGAAAATCTCCTGAAGAAAAAGAACGCTTGCGCAGAATGTATCTGGTGCAACGCGGACGCATCATTGACGGAACCGTGCTCGACCTGACGGACCCACTGCCCCCGGACAATTTGCGCATTCTGCAATATCAATACGAAATTGCAGGCGTCGTGTACGAGGGAGGTCAGGATGTGACTTTGCTGCAAGAGCAACTGGCCCAGCATGGAGATTGCTTGGGCATGCCAGCCTCCGTGCGCTATGACACGAAGAATCCGGCCAATAGCATCGTATTAGCCGAAACGTGGAGTGGATTGCGCCATAAAAATGAGCCGCCTCAGCGCCTGCGCACGATGACTCCCCAGAAACAAAACCTGGTTCGACACAACCCACAAAGCTCCAGCAAAAATAAAACCAGATAGACGCGCGACTTATCGAGCTTGGCTGGGAGCGCCTACCTCTTCCTCAAAATGTGCATGCCCGCAGTGCTCGCGTGAGAGGGGGAAACTTCGGCTAAGGAGACGCTGACAAGTGCAGATCGCCCCCTCAGCGGCTCAAGCCGCACTGCAATGCAGGGACTTACGGATGGGCTGAAGCCCATCCCCTTCAGAGACTCAAGTCTCGCCCCTTCAAAACGCAGGCTTGTTCCGAGATTCCCTAAAAGAGCAGCGGCGCATTGTCGTCGTTCCAGCTACGTCCGCGTTTACTGACGGGCTGTTTCTTCGCGTGTACTTCCCCTGTCCGGCCTGCGGTTGGTTCGCGCAGTGGAACCCTTGCGGGGACAATCTCTCCGTCCAACAGACCTAGAATCGCGCGCAGCTCTCCGCGCATGGTTTGCAGATCGGGAGCAATAGGTTGTGGGGCAAGAGTGCGTTCCGTGGCGTGTGCGGTATGGACAGAGCTGCCATGACGTTTTTCTGCGAGCAGACGCCGCGCGCCTGCGATGGTGAATTTTTCCCGATGCAGCAGCTGTTGCAACTCCAACACCAGCTCCACATCCTGCTTGCGATAGAGACGCTGTCCGTTGCCACCTTTGTTGGGTTTGAGCTGCGGAAATTCCGTCTCCCAAAAACGAAGCACATGGGGCGGCAGGCCACAGAGTTGCGCAACCTCTCCGATGCGAAAGTAAAGTTTGTCCGGAATGGCGACGGCGTGCGCGGCAGAGCCGGGCTGGGGTTTTTTATCCGTCTTCCATGGTGAGCGCTGCTTGCGCTGCTCCAAAGCCATCGCACATTCTCCTCTGGCAGGCAGACCGGGCAAGTCCAGCAAGGGTTCCACGCGGCACAGGCCGCAAGCACGCGGGGCGTTGGGGTGCGCCGTACTCCACGCCGCTCTGGGTCAGTATAAAGCAGCAAGGGTGGCGCGTGTGTGTGCATTGGGGCACAGTACGTTAGCGCCCGAAGTTGCCACCGCTGCGAAAGCCTCCCCCACCGAAGTTGCGTCCACCTCCGAAATTACTTCTACCGAAGCTGCGGTTCATGGCGGGGTGCGAAGGAAATTCTGGGAACCGTGCAGGGCCAGCAGCGCGACCCTGGCTGAGATTGCGCACCTGCCAGGGGTCAAGCGG
>JAJZMO010000176.1 GCA_021798235.1 Acidobacteriota bacterium
TCTCCACGGTGCAGTTTGACTTCAACCTGCCCGCGCGTTTTGAGCTGGAGTATGTTGGCGAAGATGGCGAGCGGCATCAGCCGGTAATGGTGCATCGCGCGCTCTTCGGCTCGGTGGAGCGATTCTTCGGCGTGCTCATCGAGCACTACGCCGGAGCCTTCCCGCTCTGGCTGGCGCCGGTGCAGGTGGGTCTGGTGCCCATCAGCGAAAAGCACGGCGAGTATGCCCGGCAGGTGCAAAAGCAACTGGAGTCCGCCGGGCTGCGCGTGGAGTTGGATGCACGCAATGAAAAGATGAACGCCAAAATCCGCGATCTGACGCTGCAAAAGATTCCCTACGTTTTGGTGATGGGCGACAAGGAAGCCGCCGCCAACGCCGTCAGCGTCCGCACCCGCGGCAAGGGCGACGAAGGCTCCATTCCGCTGGAGGAGTTCATCGCCAAGGCCAAAAAACTTGTCGAGGAAAAGTCCGTCAGCTTGTAAGTGTGGCACCCATCCTCATAAGAGTCATTCTGAGCGAAGCGAAGAATCCAGAGAATCTTTGCGCTGAATTCCCAGGTCTCAGAATCGGGGGATGCTTGGGAACCATAACCCCGGAGGGTCATGGGTCGTACATCATGAATGAATACTCCGTATACCTCGATGACAGCGGCCATCCGAACGATCAGCCCTACGTGCTCATCGCGGGGTTCATCGCGACTGTCTCTCGGTGGTTGGCCTTCGAGCCAATTTGGCTGGAAAAGCTACAAGAGTTAGGTTTAGGAAGTGCGTTTCACATGGTCGATTTCATGTCGGAGAAGCGCACAAAGTTTCAGGAGGACCGGGTTCTTTCGCAACTCCGCTCCGTTATCCTAGACCACACTCTGCGTCCTTTCATTTCTGCTGTCGATATGGCTGCATACAAACGAGTGCAGAACGAATTTGCATTGGAGGAAGCACACGGTGCCCCATACGCACTAGTGGGCCGCCATTTTGCAAAAGACCTTAACAAATGGCAGGCCCAAGAATTGAAGCCTGGAGATCGCACGCTTGTTTTCGTGGAGGAAGGAACAAGGCATTACGGAGATTTAGAACAGGTTTTCAAAAGAGACAACATTCCGATCCCGGAACGTGTTCCAAAATCCACGGCGCAGGTGCAGCCTGCTGACATGCTTGCATGGGAAGTCTTCCGCTTCCTCCGCACAGGCAGTCCGCGAAGAATGCGGAAAAACTTTGATCATTTGACCCGTCGAATCCGCAAAAAACAAAGCCTTGGTGGAATTTTTTATGAGCATGATCTCAGGCAGCTATGTAATGAACTACAGGTTCCTCCGCGTAGTTGCATCCAGCCTGGTCAAAATCCCGTCAGGTTTGGGGGCAGCGGAGACATAAAAAGGGTCCGCAAACGCACCATCTTCTGATAGTCAGTCAACTATATTATCGCGGGTGCCCCATCCTTCGCTTCTTTTGCGAAGGGTGGGATGGAGGCCGAGCGTTCCCACTCCGAAGCCGGTCTGCTCGTCGATGATCTTCCTCCCACCCTTGGCTACGCCAAGGATGGGGCACCCGTACCGAAATTAAAACCTCAGGCGCACGGCAAGCTGAATCGGGCGCGGCGTATAGACGCTGTTGCTATTGGCGTTGGTAGCCTGCGCCACGCAGCAAAGGGTTAATCAGAACACAACCATTTGCCACAACTGGAGTTTCCCGGAATTTCACGGTTGCGGTGATACGATGCCAGAAGAAAAATTTCTGCCCAGAGAGGCCCCATGGAAATTCGTCAGATGTATTTGCCCGAGTTTGACCAGGAGATGCACCGCACGCGTCTGATGCTGGAGCGTGTACCGGACGGCAAACAAGACTACGTGCCGCATGAAAAGTCCATGCCGCTGGGGAGACTGGCCGCGCACATCGCGCGCTTGCCGGAGTTTGCGCTGTACATTCTGGAGAAGCCAGAGCTGGACATCGCCAAAACCCAACACCGCCCGCTGGTGATGGAGTCGCGCCAGCAATTGCTGGATGAGTTTGCAGCGCTGGTGACCAAGACGCGCGCGGCCATTACCGCTGCCGACGATGCGCATTGGCAGCAACCGTGGAAGTTCAGCTTTCAGGACAAGCTGATCTCCAACGAGCCGCGCTATTCCGTTTACAACGGACTGTTTCTCAATCACATGGTGCATCACCGCGCACAGTTGGGCGTGTATCTGCGGCTGAATGGCATTCCGCTGCCCGCAATTTATGGCCCCTCCGCCGACGACAGGATGGGATTCTAGCCTTTTTTCTCTTGGTGCAGGGTCGTTCCAGGAGAGAGCTGTACCCTCCCACCCTAGCCGCAAAAGAACGCGGCTAGGATGGGGCACCCGCGCGTATCGGCAACCCAAGGTCTTCCAAAGATTGAACCGGGAAATGAGTTAGCGATCGGCTTCCACCTGGCCAATCCAAACGCTGAAGGGCGGCAGATGGAGGTGATGGAGCGCTACACGATCCGCCGCCTTGCCGCTATGCAGCAACGTGCGCGCATGCGTGGCGTGTACACCCTGCGCCGCCAGATCGAAGCGCACGGTTTGTTCCTGCGCCGTCATGTTGAGCGCGACAACGACGGCATGCTTTCCATCTGGCGACCGGCGCAGATAACTGAGCACGTAGGAATCGCTGGGGTTCAGCAGCGTCTCTGCACCCTCGCGCAGGGCGGGATTGCTGCGCCGCAGCGCGATGAGTTGCTTGTACCAAAGATAAAGGGAATCGGGCTGCGCCGATTCCGTCTGCACGTTGACGGTTTTGTAATTGGCGGCGACGGGCAGCCAGGTTTTGGCTGCGCTGCTGAAGCCGGCGTTTTTGCCCGGAGTCCACTGCATGGGCGTGCGCTCTCCGTCGCGGCCTTTTTCCTTGGGCCAGCCAATCTTGCCGATGGGGTCTTGCACCTGCGCGCGCGTTTTGGGCGGCGTGGTGACCATGCCAATCTCCTGCCCGTAGTAGAGCAGCGGCACAGAGCGCGTGGTGAGCTGGATGGCAGCCAGAATGCGGGCGATGGCCACGTTGTGTACGCCGTCGCCGTAACGGTCCCAACTGCGCGGGATGTCGTGGTTGTCAAAGACAAAGAGCGGCAGATGGCCGTGCAACTCGGTTTGCGCTTCCAGCAGCCGCTCGCGGAAGGCCGACGCGTCCATTCGGTTAATCATGCCGAGCTGCATGTCCATGGGCAGTTGCAGCTCATCGTTGTGCGCGCCGTACATTTTCGCCAGCTCTTGCACGTTGGGCAGGTAGGTTTCCCCGATCAGAACTGGATCCCCGGGATACTCCTGCACAACCTTGCGCAGCGCGCGCAGCACATCATGCACCTGCGGCAGATTGTCGGTCCTGGCCTGGGAGAGATTGGGATCGCCATAGGCATTGGTGCCCGGCAAGACCGTCTCATCGCGCAGATCGGGATCTTCAAAGAGCGTGGTGATGGCGTCCAGGCGGAAGCCGTCCACGCCGCGATTGAGCCAGAAGCGCACGGAGTTGAACATGGCCGTTTGCACGTCCGGGTTGTGCCAGTTCAGATCCGGCTGCTGCACGTAAAACTTGTGGTAGTACCACTGCTGCGTTTTGGTGTCATATTGCCAGGCGGAGTGGCCAAAGAGGCTCTGCCAGTTGTTCGGCGGCTGGCCGGGAGCTTTGCCGTCGCGCCAGACATACCAATCGCGCTTGGGATTGTCGCGTGAGCTGCGGCTTTCCAGAAACCAGGGATGCTGGTCGGACGTGTGGTTCATGACCATGTCCAGCAGCACGCGGATGTGGCGCTTTTTCGCTTCGGCGATGAGATGGTCAAAGTCGGCCATCGTGCCATACATCGGATCAATGGCTTCGTAGTCGGAGATGTCGTAGCCGAAATCCACCTGGGGCGATGGATAAAAGGGCGTCAACCAGATCGCGTCCACGCCGAGATCGCGCAGTGCGTCCAAGCGCGCGGTGATGCCGTTCAGATCCCCGATGCCGTCGCCATTGCTGTCTTGAAAGCTGCGCGGATAAATTTCATAAAAGACGGCGTGCGCCCACCATGGGGCGTTTTGAGCTGGCGGATGCGCCATTGGGGAATCCTTGCCTGTTGGGATGGAACTTGCATGCGTGCGAGAAGGCATACCGAGTACGCAGCCGATGGCCATACAAAGACTGACGAGTCGACAGGAAATTAGTTTCCTGTGCGCGAAAACCGTGGAGGCATGGCAAGACTTGTGCGGCGAAAATTTCACTTCGCAAGCAGGCTACCACGCCCGAGCGACAGGTGCTGCCTGAACGGCTGGAAGGCCGTCGCCTGCATGTCGCCCAAGTTTCATCTAGCGCTTGTTGGCACATTTTAGACGGTTTATCTTGGCCCGAATAAAATTGACAATCGTATGCTAAACTGTGGTTGTCTGGGGACGTGCGCCTTGGCATGACCACGATTCGGTCACATTGACCAGCCGCCGCGGCTTTTGACCGCATGGAACGTCCAACTCTCGGACAACAAAAATTTACGCATTGCAATTTGGAATGCGGCGAGGCGCATAGACTTTGGAAGACAAATTCGAAGACGATATTGACACCATCATCGACACCGGCAAGGAAAAGGGCTATCTGACATTCGGCGAGGTCAATGACCTGTTGCCGAGCGATGTCCACTCCCCCGACGACCTCGATGATTTGATGACGACCATTGGCTCGCAGGGCATTGATCTGCTCGACGAAGGGCCGAAGTTTGGACAGGAAAAGTTTGAACCCGAGGCTGGCGAGGAAAGCGAAGACGTCGAACTCGACCTGACGCCCGGCGCGATGGAGAACACCAAGGACCCGGTGCGCATGTACCTGCGCGAAATGGGCACGGTGCCGCTGCTGACGCGCGAAGGGGAAGTGGAGATTGCCCGCCGCATTGAGCGCGGACAGATGCGCGTGATGAAGGCCATCTCCCGCTCCTCGATCGTGATTCGGGAGATCATGGCGCTCGGCGAAGACCTGAAGCGCGGCGTGCGCAACATCAAAGAAGTGGTCGTCTTCGATGAGGAAGAGATCACCGAAGAGGTGGTGCAGGCGCGCGTCAAGCAGACCACTGCACGCATCGACGCACTGGTGAAGCACCAGAAGAAAGCGCAGCATCTGGCCGAAAAGCTGGCCACCCTCAATCCCAAGGACAAAGCCAAGGCACGCGAACATCGCAAGACCCGCTGGGCACTGGGGCGCGAATGCGTGCAGGTTTCGCGCATTGTGCGCGAGCTGAAATATACCAACGGCGAACGCAAGCGCCTGCTCGACAAGCTGAACAAGACCGTCGATGCCATGCGCACGCTGGAACGGCAGGTCAAAACCCTCGACCAGAAATATGAGCAGTCCAAAAGCGAGGAGATGCGCAAGGAGTATCGCCGCCAGCAGAAGAATTGCAAGACGGACCTTGAAAAGCTGGAGGCCGATGCCGGCGTTTCTATCGCCGATCTCAAGCGCACGCAGCGCGAGATGATTCAAGGCGACATGGATGCCGAGCAGGCCAAGCGCGAGTTGATTGAAGCCAACCTGCGCCTAGTGGTCTCGATCGCCAAAAAGTACACCAATCGCGGTCTGCAATTCCTCGACCTGATTCAGGAGGGCAACATCGGCCTGATGAAGGCCGTCGATAAGTTCGAGTATCGGCGCGGCTACAAATTTTCCACCTACGCCACCTGGTGGATTCGGCAGGCAATTACGCGCGCCATTGCCGACCAGGCCCGCACCATTCGCATTCCGGTGCATATGATCGAGACGATCAATAAGCTCATCCGCACCTCGCGTCAACTGGTGCAGGAACTGGGCCGCGAAGCCAGCTCCGAAGAGATCGCCAAACGCATGGACATTCCCGTGGCCAAGGTGCGCAAGGTGCTCAAGATTGCGCAGGAGCCGATCTCCCTGGAAACTCCCATTGGCGAAGAGGAAGATTCGCACTTGGGCGACTTCATTGAAGACCAGCAAGCAGTCTCGCCGTCAGAGGCTGTCATCAGCGTCAATCTGAAGGACTACACCTCCCAGGTGCTGCGTACACTGACGCCGCGCGAGGAGCGCGTCATCAAGATGCGCTTCGGCCTGGGCGATGGCTCCGAGCATACTCTCGAAGAGGTTGGCCAGAGCTTTCAAGTTACGCGCGAACGCATTCGCCAAATTGAAGCCAAGGCTCTGCGCAAGCTGCGGCACCCTTCGCGCTCGCGCAAGCTGCGCGCTTTTGTGGAAGGCGTGCAGGGCGAACCGCTGTAGTTCGGCTGCGTCGTAAACCCATAGAAAAACCCGGAGCCATTCCGAACGAGGCTGACATATCCTGCTGCTTCGTTCGGAATGGCTCCGGGTTTTTTCTTCTTTCTTCCCTGCTTCAAATACGCATCGGCATCAGGATGTAGCGATACTTGAAGTCATCACTACTGTCCTCGGGACGCATCTGACCCGCAGATTGCGCGTCCTTAAACTCCAGGCGCACTTCGGGAACATTGCCAATCGCTTTGAGAAAATCCACAATATAAACCGAATTGAAACCCACCACCAGCGGTTCACTGTTGTACGGCGTCTCAATCGTATCCTCGGATTCGCCAGAGTCCGTCGAGGAGGAAGTAATCTTCAACTCGTTTTGTTCAAAGCGCATGCGTATTGCACCCGAACGCTCATCGGCAAACTGGGCCACGCGCTGGATGCTGCCCATCAGATCGCTGGTCTTCACAATGATGACCTTGCTATTGTCGCGCGGCAAAACAGCTTCGTAATTTGGAAATTGTCCAGTAAGTTTGCGCGAGGTCAGCAAGCAGCCTCCCATGCGGAAGTAGAGCGTCTGATCATCATCGGCAAACTCTACGATTTCTGCATCGCTGGCACCTAACAACGATTGCAGCTCGCTTAATGCTTTGCGTGGGATCAACACTTTTTTCTCGCCGCTCACGGTCAGCGTCTCGCCTGTTTTTTCAATGTGCGCCAAGCGATGACCATCGGTTGCCACCAGCACCATGCCGTTGTCTTTCAGTGAGAGCAGCGCGCCGTTCAAGGTGTAGCGGGATTCTTCCGTGGCGATTGCAAACACCGTCTTGGCAATCATGGAGCGCAATGCTGCCGCAGGCAGGCGAATCGCAGATGCCTCTGGAAATAAGGGCACCTGGGGAAAATTAGCGCGCGCCATGCCCACCATCTTTGTGTTCGAGCGGCCCATGCGAATCTGTACCCAGTGGTTCTCCATCAGCTTGATGCTGATCTCGCCCTCTGGCAGCAGTTTGATGTAGTCGTAAAGTTTGCGCGCGGGCACGGTACAGGCACCGGGCTTTTTAATCTTCGCTTCACAAGAAGTGCGAATGCTTTGATCTAAATCCGTTGCTGTGATGGTCAGGCGGCCATCGTGGGCTTCCAATAGAAAATTGGAGAGAATCGGAATCGTGGTTTTGCGCTCCACCACGCCTTGGGTTGCGGTCAACTCGCGCAGCAATTGCTGCCGGGTAACGCTGATTTCCATCTCTGTGCTCTCGACCACTGGCTTCTCCGCTTCCATTGTAAGACTTGGCATAGACAGGCTCACCCCCACACCGTTGTATATCACGCTGCAAAAAAATGGCAACGTACGATCTTACGGCGGTGAATTGGTTCAATTGTAGTGAGATTCTCAAGAAATTGCGCGGCGCGTTTTATGGAAAAGGAGTGGAAATAAAGGAAAACAGGATGCGGCAAGTTTTGTGGATTGTTGGCGAAGAATGCTTTTAAAAACAGATTAAGAATCTATAAAGAATCTAGTCGTAGTAACCGTTGGCTGAGGAAAAGAGGGAAACCGGGGATGCTATTGATTTGCTTGGTTTCCTTTGCGGTAATGTTCTAGAAAAACGGTAGGAATATTTTTGAAAAGCGGGATAAATCCTCCCGAAGGGATCCCAGGGGAATTCAAGGGCACGGTATATCCAAAATCTCCACAGAGAACGCAGCCCCCAACAAAGAAAGCGTGTGCTCGATTTGTGTATATTCTTTCTAAATTATTGATAATCAGTATCTTAATAAGGCTTATATTCCAAAGAAGCCGAGGAAATCTGGGGCATTTTCTCCAACGAGCGCCATCGTAGTGTTGTTCGAGATTTCAATTCACGCCACCGCTGACGCCGAGGGTGGTGTTGAGAGTGAAGGTGGCAGGCGTGGTCCATTGCTGCCAATCGGCTAGGATGGTTGCCGCTGAGTCCGTGGTGATGTTGGGCGTGGTCGCCCAGTGGGTGGGGCCATAGAAGCCCCAGTTGCTTGGGTTCAGCGCGTTGGTGGATTTATACGACCACAGCGTCCAGCTCAAGCCCGCGTCATCATAGGTGTTCACCGAGTATTGCCAGACGCTGGCATCGTTGTACATGTCGTTGAATTCGCCAATATAGCCGGGCACGTTATACGAAGCATGGTTGGCAAAGTCGCTGGCTTGGTTCGCTGCGCCCCACTCCACTTGTGTCTGGCTACCGTTGTATTGATATTCGTGCATTTCGTAGACAACGTTGGTCCAGCCATATTGGGAGGGAGGGGGCAGCATCGACCAGTTCCAGTTGCCCCAGGTGCCTTCTAAGATGATGATGTGGTTCGGGTCCGCGGAGCGGATGGTGTTGTAGAGGCTGTTGTAGGCAGTTAAAACAGCGCTGTTGCTGGGAGCATTCATCGGCTCATTCATCACGTCATAGCCAGCAATGGTGGGGTTGCCGTTGTAGTGGGCAGCGATTTGTTGCCACATATATGCCGTGCTGGCTTGATCTTG
>JAJZMO010000288.1 GCA_021798235.1 Acidobacteriota bacterium
TACGGCCCAGCGTGAGCAATGCCAGTACATCGGACTGGGACAACGGCGGCTCAGAGCGGTAATTGATCTGCATTTTGTTGGCAGAGCCGGTCAGACTAATAATGATGTCGTAATCGCGCACGCGCGCCGTGGCCTGCAGATTCAGCTCCGGCTCGATGGTAACGGGATTGGCGAAGACGATGTCGCCTCGTTGCAGATCGTATTGCGTGCCCGCGAAGGTGGCCTTGCCCTGTGTAATGTCGATCCGCCCCAAGACGGAGGGATTGGCCAGCGTGCCGCGAATGTGCAAATCAATATCGCCAGCCAAAGATGCAAACGAATTTTGGAATCCTAATTCCGGCGTGGAAGTGAGATGAATATCCAGATGCACGCGGTTTAACCAGGAAGATGGATCAATGGGTGCGTTCATCGATTGCGCAGTGGCGGCCAAAGCCGCCAAGTCCACATCCTGACTGGCTGCAAAACGCGTCAGCATAATATTGCCGCGCAGCAGCAACGCATCCGGAGAACCATTCAGGTGCAGGTGAACATTTGCAGTGGAGGTAATGCCCTTCGGATAGCGAATGCGTGCATTCTGCGCGTTCGCAGTCACATCCAGCGCCAGTCCATTGTGCAGGGAGGCGAATCCGGTCAGATCAATTTTCCCTCCGCCGGTATAACCGCTGAGATGCTGAATCACCAGACGGTCCTGATCAAATGCCAACGTTCCGTTTGCAGCACTCAGACCGTTGGTCAGGTTGGTTAAATGCGCGTTGAGATTGACGACCTGCACCGAGCCGGTAAAAAGAGGATGCGGCACGGTTCCATACGCGCGGACAGAAAAACGCACTTCGCCGGTAGCGTTCAAGCCTGCAGCAAATGTGTCCGCGATGGCTGCGTTGATGTGGCCATCCGCACGCGCGCTCAGGCGTTGGCCATCCAGCAACCCAGCGCTTCCACTCACGGTCGCATCGGAATCCATTCCCTGCAAGTGTGCAGATTGCAATTGCACCACGCCCTCCTGCAGGGAGAGATGCACCGGCTGCATCGCCGCCAGTGTCATCGCATGGGTGGCGATAGATACCTGCGAAAGCTCGGCTGCGGCCTGCACGAGGCGTAATTGGCGCAGCGGCCCATCCACGCGCAGCGTGCCGCTGGCCGTAACGGTGGCGTTGCGCAGGCTGGTCACGCTTTGCAGTGCTGGCGTCACGTTGCAGTTCGTACAGCGCAGTCGCAGATGCGCGGGCAATCCCGGCTCCAAAATGATGCTGCCCTCGGCAGCCAGAGCCGATGCGCCTGCATGCGCGGTGGCCCGGCCTTGCAGCGTGCGGTGCTGCAAGCTGGCCTCGATGCTCGCCTGCCCAAAGCTCTGGCCATTCCATGCAAGGTTGTTGCTCTGTGCGGTTCCTGCTATTTCTGGTGCGTTCAAAAATCCACGGATCTGAACCTGCGCATCCGCGATGCCGGTCACAATCGTGTTGCCATTTTGCAAGGCCGCGACCTTTTGCAGATCCAAACCCTGCCCGCGCAGCCCGCCACGCAGAGCGTGTGTCAACGTGTTGTAGGCAAGATCGCCCTGCACGGAGCCGCCCGCCGTGTTCAGCTGCAACGCGCCCGCTTCCATCCAACGCCCAGAAAAATTCAGCGGCGATTGCACGCTTGCAAACAGCTGGCCGTCGATGCGCACCTCTTGCAGCCTGAGGTTTCCAACGCCATAGAGATCCTCCATCGTGCCCTGCACCTGCGCGGACGCCGACAGCGTCCCGCCCGAAATGCGGCTGGTGGGCAGCGTGGCAGCAAGGGCATCGACGGATGCGTTGCTCCACTGCACCTGCCCACGCAAACCACTCCGCATATCCACCGCATAGTAGTCATGGCCCAGCGGGGTGGGAAGAATTTGCAAATCCGCTGCAAGGCGCGCAGCACCTTGTGTAGCCACAAGATGATGCACATCCACTTCCGGGTAGGTGAGATGTACATCCGCGTGCAGCGCATCCCATGCCAGCGGCGCTGCAGGCTGCACCACAGGCGATGGCCAAGCTCCAAAACCGTTGCTGTGCAGCAGAAAATGTTGCAGATCCACGTGGCCGTCGATCACAGGATCGATCATGGAGCCGGTGAATCGCCCGTGGAAAAATCCCTTATCCTGCAACTGCACTGGCACAATGGAGTGGTTGCGAAACGAGGGCCCACGAATCACAGCCAGCGATGAATCGGGAAAGGTATCGGCAACAACATAGATGAGGCGATCAAACTCGCGCAGATTGCTGAAAACCACATTGCCCTGCATGGAACTGTGCGGATCCTTTTGCAGCAGCGTCATCGTGCCGGATGTATGCACCTCTGTGCCCGGTGTGTAGAAATCCACGCGCTGATAGACAAGCCGCCAGCTATCGCCCAAATAATCAGCATGCACGGTGCCGTGTACGGGCGTCTCTCCGGGATGCAGCTCGCGCTCCGGCGTAAAGAGTAGGTCGCCATGCACATCCAGCGCATCGCCCGGCCCATGCCAAGTGGCGCGCACCGGCCCATTGGCGCGTGAGACGAATCCAATATCCCAAAAACGTCGCGGCGTCACGGCCTGCATCACCAGCCGCGTGGAAAGGTCGTCGAGCGTGGCCTCCATCACTGCTTGCAGCGGATGCGGCTTGGATGGAGCGGGCTGCGGCTTTTTGCGTGAAAACCAATGGCGCTTGCTGGGCACAGGAGCCGCAGGCGGTTCTGTGCGCCAATGCGTCAGATCCAATCGCCCATTCACATGCCCTTGGCCATTCAGATCCGATGAAAATTGCGTAAGAGAAATCGCCTTGTTATCGATGTGCAGATGCGTACGCAGCGCCACGTGCTGCAATTGCAACCACGGCGCTGAAAACGCTCCCTGCTGCACGGAGAGATTGCCATCCAAGGCAAGTTGGCCATCAGCATGATTTTCCGCATGCAAGCGCACAGCGGCCAGCCCACCGCGCAAAGGATCGTAGCCGGTCAACGTACCCACTTCGCGCAGATCCACTGTTCCATGCACGTCTGCGTGCCACACCGGGTGCGCATAATTTTCCAAGTGCCCGCGCAGGGTCAGTTGCGTGGTCGGCGTGTCCCATTCCATCTGTGTCAGCTCCGCAGACCGAGGCGAAATCTCCACCTGCGCGGAAAACGACGAGTGCGCCGTCGGCGCGGCCTTGGGTTGCAGGGAGCAATCGCGTACGGAGAGCACGGCCTGATAGCGTTGCGAACCCATATACTGCAAGCGCACATGCACATCGTTTGCGCGCAACTGCCAAGGCACGACGCGATCATTCAGATAGAGCACGCCGTCTTCAATCTGTGTTCGCTGAATACTCAAATGCAATAACGTCTGCGCAATGGGTTCGTGCGTACCGCCAGCGATCGGCTGCGGCTGGTTGGTGGTGCCATCCGGATTTACGATGAGATGCAGCACAGGCCGCTGGATTTGCAATTGCTCCAAACCAATGCGTGGGGTCAGCATCGAGAGCACAGTGGCATTGATGCGAATGGAATCGGCGTGAAAGTAAGGACGCTGCCCTGCTGACTCCAACCCGTGAATGGTCACGTCATCGGCCTGCACATGCAAATGCAGCAGACTCCACTGGAAGCGCCCGATCTCCACACGCCCGCCCGTGGCTCGTTCGAGCGTGGTGATGACGGCGCGGCGCATTCGATCCGAAAACGCAGCCGAGTTCAAGTATGCGAACAGGCCGGCAAAGACTCCCGCACCCAGCAGCAGCGCCGCCACCACCGCAAGCAGTGCGTGCCTGCGCAGGCGCCAACCAGACTGAGCCTGATTTGCTGCCGTCATGGCTGCAACTCTCCCACACGCGCGTAGTTGGTGTCCACGATGTGTACTTCACCCTCACTCCGCAGACTCTGCAACCAGTCGCCCAGCATCGAGGAGATTTTTTGTTGCAGCAGAATCTCATGCACTTGCCCGGAGATTTTCCCCAGGGGAGGCGCGACGATTTTATTGTGTGCGAACTGCGGCAGCAATACGGTTTCGTAATATTTTTTTTCATCGCTCGACGAGATGTGCAGCGTGGAAGCAAATCGCCAGTGGATGAATTGGAGGGTCTGCAACCGCTCGCGCACTCGGGACTCCACTTGCTGTGGCGTGAAGCCGTGCTGGCGCAGCACCGCGCTCCAACCACTGGCGGTGGCGCAGGCCTCATGGGCACAGGCAGGCAGATTCTTTTGCAGATTGGCAATTCCTTCTTGCACCTGCTGCGGCAGAATCGCAGTGGACTCCGGCTGCAAGGAGCGTTCGCGCTCGATCAGTGCTCGATCAATCAACCGATTCAACGCGCGCTGCGGCGTGTCGTCTTGGGCGGAAAAGCTGCCTGACTCCAATTCCGTGAAGCGAATTTCATCGTCCACATCGCTTTGCAAAATCGCCCGCTCCCCAACAACCGCGACGATATGATCCAACTCCACGGACTGAGGAGCTTGCGTCTGCGATTGCCCGCATGCAGCCCAGGAGGTCAGCAGCACCAGACACACCCTGCACGCCCGCACAACACTTCGCCGCTCGATTCGTCTACGCATCAGAAGGACTGCCCCACGCTGAAGAAAAAATTGAGTCTCCCAGAGTTCCCCACGTAAGGCGGCTGTCCACTATAGCTCAAAATCACCGGGTAAACGGTTGGATTCAGGTTATAGCTAAAGTCCACGCGAATCGGGCCAATCGGAGTTTGGTAGCGCGGCCCCGCACCGAGTGCCTGCGAGTTGTAATTGAAGTTACAAATGCCATTCTGCCCGGAGATGTTGTAACAGGTGCTGCGATCCGGCTGGCGAAAGCGAAACAGACTGGGCCAGATGTCGCCGCCCGTATCATAGACATTGCCCATATCGTTAAAGATCGCAAAGCCCATGTTTTTGCCAATCCATGGCATTGCAATCGGCGGCACGCGCAGTTCGAACGTATTGACAAATGCACCAGAACCGCCGACCGGATAGCCCGTCTGCAAATCGCGTGGCCCGGCAGAGTTGATGGAAAATCCACGGTGCGAGGTCGCGCCACCCGCATACAAGCGCTCGGGCAAAGGAATCGTGCCATAGCTGGGATTGCCATAGATGTTTTCCATGCCGATGCGCGTGCTGCGCGCAAAGATCCACTTTTTGCCATGCACTGGATAGTAGTTGGACTCGGTCACGTCCAGACGATTGAAGTTGGCCTGCGCGCCAAAGCCCGACCAAGCGAAGAACTGCTGCGCGGACAGATACCAACCACGCTGTGGGTTGAGCGGATTGTCGCGCGTGTCATGCACCCACGTGATGCCCGGACCACTCACACGCGCCGGTTGCGAGAGCAACGGAATCAAATCCGCACTGATCTGCAAATTGCTGAGGCTGATGTAGCGATAGGCGAAGGAATAAATCAACGTGTCCGCGCGCGTGGGGCGACTGGTGAATGTGGCGGAGCCAGAGATGCTCGACGAGCTGTAGGTGGTAATGTCCTGACTCTGCACATAACCGCCGGTGAGAGAAAAATCCAGCTTGCGATCGCCCAAAAACTGTGGATTGTCAAAAACCATGGTCGCCTGCTTTTCCAAGCTTCCATAAGCCGTTTGCAAGGTAATGGATTGGTTCCTGCCCCTCAAATTGATGCGGCTAATATCAAACGAAACGCGTTCGCTGGCACCAAACGTTCCATTCGGTGTGCATTGAAACGTGGCTGGATTCTGGCCCAACTGAATTAGCGAAGCCGCCGAGGGGCAATTTGTCTGCGGCGTTCCGGTTTGCACCTCAAAGCCAAGACCATAGTCATAATTCCAGCGATGCGCCTCGTGCAGATTGACTAATACATCCTTGCTCTGCTGCTCGCCATTGGGATTGACGACAGCGGTATCCACTTCGTTGAAGAGCGCCAGGTTATATAAGCGACGTTGCGTATCTTGCAGCTTGCTGCGGTCCAGCGGATCGCCGGGATGCAACTCCACCCGACGCTGCACCACCTGTGGGCGCGTGTGATGAATACCGCTGATCAGCACATTGTGAACAAAAAACTGTTCACCCTCCTGCACGTGGAAAGCAACATCGATGCGCTTGGGATCTTTGGCCTCCGGCTGCTGCGTAACGGTCAGGCCCACTTGCAGAAAACCGTGCCGGTAGTAATAGGTCAGGATGTTCGTGCGATCGTCAGCCAAGTCGGATAAAGAGTACGGCTGTCCAGCGCGCGTCGCCATTTGGCTGAAAATCTCCGACTGCGAAAGCTGCTGAACGCCCAGCAACTGCACCGCACCAAAGCGCTGCTGCGCTCCCTCTTGAATCTGATATAGAACTTTCAGACCAGCGTAGCCTTTGCCGCCAGAGGATTTCGGCAGACCCGCGTCGGAGACCTGGGGCGTTACTTTGACTGCATTGAAGCCGTTGCTCTTGTAGAGAAGCTCAATGGCATCCACATCTTTTTGCAGCAAAGATTGGCTGAAGTGTCCATAGTGATTTGCAGCGTCAGCGCGCACAACGCTCAATCGCTCCTGAACCGTCTCTGCATCAAAATAATGATTGCCGCTCACACGGACCAAAACCACTTTTTGCCGCGGGCCAAGCACAACGGTATAGAGCAGATCGTCCTCATCACTCTTGGGATGGCGCAGCCTGTGCGTCACCTGCACGTTGAAGTAACCACGGCCCTGAAAGTAATCCCGCAGATTCTGATCGCCTTCATTGAGCAAATCGGGATCAACGGCACCCTCCTCATACACAGGAACCAATCGCCGCAGCTTGTGTTTAGAAACCTTTGCCCCTGCAACGCGCACATGCACCAGCGGCCCGCGTGCGATGGAAAACGTGTAGTCCACGGTGTCTTTGGCTGTGTCAAAACCCTGCTCGCTGCCCTGCACGGAGGCTTCCAATCGATTTTGCTTCTGATATTTCTTGTGTAGACGATCCAAAGCCTTGGTCAACGTGTCGCGCTGCACCTTGGCTCCGCGTTTGAGCCGTGCCACCCGGCGCAGTTTCTTCTGCGTCATGCCCGCTTCGCCGATGACGTGCATGGCTCCAACACGCGCTTGTCTGCCCAACGTGATTTGAAAATAGACATCCACTTGATTTTTTACCGAAGCAGGCTTCGCGCTGGCGTGGATCCCCGATTCAAAGTACCCCGACTGCTGCAGTGCCGTTCGCAGCGCCTGCGTGGCTCGCGGCAAGGAGTGCCTTGTGTACCTTGTGCCAATCTCCAAGCCCGTGGAACGCTGCAACTGCGCGGCAAAGATCTCCTGCCGAACGCCCGTGACATAGACGCGGTGCAGGAACAGCTGCGGCGTGCCGCGAAAGGTAATCACCACGCTTTGGCCCTGCATGGCTCCCTGCGCGGAGATTTGCGCATACAGCCCGGTGGCAAAAAGCTGGCGAATGCTGGCCCGGAGCGCGGATTGGGAAAATAGCTGCCCCGGCTGCATCGCCAAGTGCGCGGGCAACGACGCAAGCTCAGACTCCTGAACTCCGTCAAAACGCAGCGCGGTGACAGTGTGGCCGTCGAAATTTGCTACTGCCGGGGTCGTCGTTTTGGGCGCAGCCTCAGCCGACGGCTGCGCGGCCCCTGCCCATGCCGGCAGATGCAGTACCAGCACGCAGCACAAAAAAAGACGCGCCTGCCACGTCCGCACTCCGCCGCTCGTTTTCGACCTGCATGGACCAATCACCTGTTACACTCAGCCGCATCAAAACACGCGGACATGCACCCTCGGCGCACATCCGCTTTTCTAACGATACGCAAAGCCGTTGCCCGCGTCGATACAATCCTCATCAGAATTGCGGCCCGGAATCTACACCTATACTGGGAGCAGAAGACTGGGCCATGCACGCAGCCAACAAACCGGAACCGCCCCCGCAGGAATCGCCAATGCAGGAGCCAAAAGACGAGCGCTACTCACGCCAAGTGCTTTTTTCTGGCATCGGCGCGGAGGGACAAAAAAAACTGGCCGCCGCGCATGTGGCCATCGTGGGCTGCGGAGCCACGGGCGCAGCCGTCGCCAGCCTGCTGGCCCGCGCAGGCCTCGGCACGTTGACGCTGATCGACCGCGATTATGTGGAGTGGAGCAACCTGCAACGCCAGGTGCTCTTTGAAGAAGCCGACGCGGCGCAATGCCTGCCCAAGGCCGTCGCAGCCCAGCGCAGAATCGCTGCCTTCAACCGCCACGGCCAGATCCACGCGCAGGTGGAGGATCTTGTGCCCGGCAACATCCACGCGCTGCTGGCTTCTGCACAGCTTGTTCTGGACGCGACCGACAATTATGAGACGCGCTATCTGCTCAACGATTACGCCGTCGAGCAAAACAAGCCGTGGATTTACGCCGGAGCCGTCGGAGCCTACGCCGTCACGATGAACATTCTGCCCGGCGAGACAGCCTGCCTGGCCTGCCTCTTCCCCGCCGCACCCACAGGCATCGTGGAGACTTGCGACACGGCAGGCATTCTGAACCCAGCGGTGAACTTGGCCGCGTCGATTGAAGCCGCCGAAGCGATGAAGTTTTTGGTGGGCGCGCGCAGCTCCATGCGGCGCACGTTGCTGGCCTATGATCTGTGGCGCAATGAACGCTCCGAACTGGATGCTTCGCGGCCTCACGCCGGATGCGTGGCCTGCGGGGAACGCAAATGGACACATCTGGCTGGCGAAGCCCGGCCTCACATCACGCTCTGCGGACGCAACTCCGT
>JAJZMO010000369.1 GCA_021798235.1 Acidobacteriota bacterium
ACGCTGCCCATGCCGACGCGGGAGTTTTTGCAGGGGCACTGGGTCACAGTGCAGGCGAATTGGGTGCAGTTTCCTGATTGGAGCGCATGCTTTGCCGCGCGCATGCAATTGTTGGAGCAGTTGAAGGCCGCGATTCCCAACTATGCGGCGGCGCTGTCGGCGCCCAGCGGCGAGCAGTTTGTGGTGGATGTTTCCAAGAGCTGGTCAACGGACCCGGAGCGCGCAGGCAAAGTGCTTTCCATCTACGACGCGCATAAGGATGCGTTGGCCACGGGGATAACCGCGTTGACGCACATGTTGCCAAAGGCTCCATCGTCTGTTGCGAGTTAATTCTTGTAAAAGCGTAGAAATGGGCATATGCCGGATCGGAAAACAATGCAGACGTTATTTTGTCCCGACGAAAATACGAATGTTGCCACCGACATGTGCGTTCCCGGTATAAGAGCCAATCTCCGTCATGATCGGCGGCAGGGTGGGAATTACTGCGGGGTGAAGGGAAGCTTTAACAAAGGCATTATAAATAACCGCCTCGGCTTCTGCGGCTTCATGATCTTTGTCGTCAAATTCGATTCGGACGCCCTGCATGCTGCCGCTCAATGGTTCCACGAAAGAAAAAGGCCAATGGATCTGCTGAAAAACCCAGGCCATTTCCCTGGCGAGCTGCTCGGATTCTGGATCACCTGGATAAACAACAAAGGTCACGGATTGGGGCTTTACTTTAGCCAGCAACCGTAGCATTTTCTGCTGCCGAGAAAGCCCAAGATGGCGCGGAGAGCGTGCTTCTCTTTCCTGATCCAACTCAGACTGAAGAACCAAGTTGTCGTGGAGGATTTTGGTCTTATCGAGTACGGCTGTCTTCGCGGTCACATTCGCTTCGGCTGATCTTTTGTCTGCGTCTGCCGCTTTCTGATTTGCGACTCTAGCAACAGCGTTGGCTTGTGCCGCATGGTCATTTGCCTGTGCAATTTGGACTCTGGCACTTGCTTTGTAGGCTGCAAGGTCGTCGTCCTTCAGGTGGCTAACGACCGTGCCGAAATAAATCGCACCACAGGTTCCAGTAAAGCTGAGGATGGCGGCGGCGATCGCGAAAACCTCTGTGATGATCATCGCCCTAGCTCGCTTTCCAGAGGCAATAAGACGCTTTTCGACGAACACAAGCATCGCGGCTACGAACGTTAGAACAGCGCCCCCAACATAAACGAAGTTTGACCACCATAACCAAGAGGAGGCAGAATCAATGGGCGAGGCAGGAGACATGGGGTATATCCTCATAGCGGCGATTGGCGTAATTTTAGCCGTCTTTGTGGTTTATGTAATTGCCTCGTATCGAATCGAGGCAGAGGCAAAGCGTGACTCCGTCGTGAAAAGCAGGGCGAGGCAGTGAAACACAAATACCACGAAGGGTCGAAGGCTGGCAAGAGCTTTGTAAAGTTCGCCACGGATGTTTTTCAGGCCAATAAAGACAACTGCACCTGCCCCTGCTCCGAAGGAGGGCACAGTTCGCAAGTCTGCTGGCAAAGACAAGGCTTAGATCGGTTCTTCAGCACCGTTCTTGCCTGCGATTAGTACACGGAATCTTCGTCTTTGCCTGTCAGTTCCACATAGGTGAGGCGACGACCAATAACCTGCACATGACCAACGCTGCGTCCGCTGCCAACGCTGCTTAGGAATAGGCGCGCAGGCGCGTGCAGGCTTCGAGTAGCTCTGGCTGTTTTTTAGCGAAGCAGAAGCGCAGCAGATTCTCACCGCCGTGCTCGAAGAACGCCGTGCCCGCCACGCCAGCCACACCGGAGCGGGCCAGCAGCGTGCGCGCTTTTTCCCGCGCAGTTGCGCCGGGAACACAGGAGACATCGGCCAGCACGTAGTACGCGCCGTCGGGCACGGAGCAGGCCATGCCTGCATCCCGCAACGCTGCGCAAAAGATGTCGCGCTTCTTTTCGTACTCAGCGGCCAGGTCCGCATAAAACGCGTCGGGCAATTGCAGCAGTCCAGCGGCGGCTCCATGCTGGAGCGGCGCGGGTGCGCAGACGTAGACCATGTCATGAAAGAAGCTGATGGCGGGCAGCCAGCGGCTGCTGGCGGTTAAATAGCCCAGCCGCCAGCCGGTGACGCTGAAGGTTTTAGAAAAACCAGAGAGCGTGATAGTGCGCTCTGCCATGCCGGGCAGTGTGGCAAAGCTGATGTGGCGTGCGCCGCCGTAAACAAAATATTCGTAAATCTCATCTGTAATTATGAACAGGTCCTGCTGTTCGGCCAGGTGTGCGATGGCTTCCAGCTCCGCGCGTGAAAAGACCTTGCCATTGGGGTTGCCGGGCGTGTTCAAAATGAGCGCGCGCGTGCGCGGCGTGATGGCCGCCTTCATGCGCTCGACATCCAAGTCCCAGCGCGGCGCAGTCAGTGGCACCACAACTGGCGTCATGCGCAGGCATTGCAGTGTGTTGCGATGGTAGCCGTAGAACGGCTCGAAGAGCAGTACTTCATCACCGGGATTCAACAAGGCCATGCAGGCGGCAAAGAATCCTCCCGTGGCACCGGAGGTGACCAGAATCTCCGTGTCAGGATCGCAGCGCAGGCCCCAGTGGCGCTCTTGCTTGAGCGCAATGGCCTGCCGCAAGGTGGCGATGCCATCCATGCGCGTGTAAATGTTGTGCCCATCACGAATGGCACGGATGGCCGCTTCCGAAACCGGTGCGGGCATCTCGGTGTCGCAAACGCCCTGAGCCAAGTTGATGCCGCCCACACGGTCAGACTCGACCGTCATGGCGCGAATCTCTGATTGCACGGCGGTGGGCGCGATCTGGCTGATAGCGAGTTTGGATGCGATGGCGTGCGACGAGGTGGGCATAGGTGTCTGTGCGCCAGTGTACTGGTTTCCTGCGCCCTAGGCCAGCCTGCGAGCCTGCCAAAAGTTCTACAATGCTTCCATGCGATTTTCTCTTCGCGCCCTGCTTTGTGCGGTCTGCGTGCTGCTTGGGACCGGAACCGCGGTCTGCGATGCCGCCTTTGATCTGGATGGTCCGGTTGTACACGCCACGGTGACGCGCGGCAGCCGGGAGTTGCCCATCGCTGCGGTGCCCAATCTTTTGCCCGCAGACAACATCTGGCTACACATGGATACGCCGCCGGGCGAGGCCGTGCATTACCTGATGATTGGCGCGTTTCTGCGCAACTCCACCAATCCTCCGCCGGAAAATTGGTTTTTTAAGATCGAGTGCTGGAACAAATCTGTGCAGAAGAATGGCGCGCACATTACCGTGCCGCCCGGAGCGCTGCACATGCTGTTGCTGCTGGCGCCGGAGACAGGCGGCGGCTTCAGCACGGTGCGCTCGGCGGTGGAAGGCAATCCGGGAATTTTTGTGCGGGCCTCCAGAGATTTGTATGCAGCCAGCCTGGAGCGCACGCGCGTGGATACGTACCTGAACGCGGTGCAGGCCATCGCGGCCAATGACCCCGACCGACTGGAGACGCGCTCCAAGCTGTTGGCGCGGAGCCTGGGCGTAAAAATCGAC
The DNA here is from genome assembly GCA_021798235.1 of Acidobacteriota bacterium. The sequence goes on from JAJZMO010000369.1 coordinate 3,510, forward strand.
GCAAACTGTTTTGACAAACCTGCGGAGGATCAACCGAGCTGCCTGACGAAGAACAGCGGCAGCCTGATTCTGGACGATGGACACACGCAGTCGATGGTCGCATCGCTGACATCGGGAACCACGTCCGACCTTTTTAACCAACTGAGCTACAGCCAGGCCGCGGGCGGCGGAGTCTACAGTCCGTATGTGGGCGCGATTGTGGACGTGGTGCATCTGATGGGCAACATGCACACGGCGGACTATCAATACCTGCCCGCACTGACGATAGACAGCGGTGACACGATGCAATTGAAGCTGAGCACGCCGCCATCGTTTCACAAGCCGAAGTCGGTGCTGGTGATTGGCATGCCTGCCGTGCAGGCGGCGGTGCTGCCGCCGTTACATGCGGTGCATGGAGAAAATGCGCTTTGCCTGCAAGCGCCCAAGCTATTGCTGGCTGTCGATGGTGCGCCGCTGGTTTTTTCAACTGCGTATCCGCGCAATATGCATTTGGAAATGGCCGCCAGGAGCGGCAAGCCGACAGTGCTGGCCGTGAGCGCGGATGCAGAGCGCGGCGGCTATGCGGTGATCGATTCACAGGCAAACCAAACAACACTGGCCGCGCTGGAAACCGCTGCGGGCAAGGGATCGGATGCAGCCTTACAGGGGCATTTGCAGGGCGAGTGGGGATTTGATGCTTGGCGCGGCCCCGCATTTTTGTTGGAGCCTGCGCACTCCGTTGCCTGGCATCCGGTGACGGAGACAGGCAGCGCCGTGGCTGGCAATGCGTTTGTCGCCGGGGAAAAGGCGGCCTTTGAGTTGCACTCGCCCGCAGTGGTTTGCGTGGAGAACATGACGTTGGAGGATGCGCAGCAGCAGCCCGTGCCGGTGACGTGGAAGTTGAGCCAGCCGGGCGTGCTGCGCGTTGAGGCAGACCTGGAAAACGCCGCCGCCGGAACGCTGACGCTGCACGTGCAGCAGTATGCAATGCAGAAGGCCGATGCGGTTCCACTGCACGTTTATGCGCAGGCGGCCAAGCTGAGCGGCTTTGTGCTGCACAGCGGAGACACAGAGGCGGAGCTGGCTGGCACGCGGCTCGGCCAGGTGCGCAGCGCGGAGTTGCAGGGTATTCCGTTGGTGCCAGGCGTGCTGCTCCAGAATGGCGCGGTGGAGACATTGCCCTTGAGTGTGCCTGCGGCGCGGAAGCAGGATGCGGCCAAGTTCGCAGCCCTGCTGCCGGAGACGGCGGCGACGCTGCATGTGACGTTGCAGGATGGCCGCGTGCTGGATTTTCCGGTGGTAGTGCAGGCTCCGCGGCCACGCGTGCAGCTGTTGAGCAAGTCGGTGCAGTTGGAAGCCAGCGCGCAGGGAGCGATTCATTTTTCGGACTCGGACGACCTGCCGCAGAATGGGCAGCTGACCTTCTTTTTGCAGTCGGTGGCTCCTGAGTATTTTTCGCGAACGGAACGGATTGAAGTGGCCGCCGTGGATGGCTCCTTTAGCACCACGCTGAGCGTGACCGATGGCAGCCTGATGCTGCAAGACCCGCAGACGGTGATGGCTGTGCTCGATCCGCAGAAGAGCCTGGGCGCTTCGGCATTTGGTGCGCTGCAATTTCGCCCGGTGGACGGCAACGGCGTGGCCGGAGACTGGCAGCCCTTGGCGCATCTGGTGCGACTGCCGGTGTTGAAGGATGTAGTGTGTCCGATGGATGCGGCGATGATGTGTACCTTGCATGGAGAGAATTTATTTTTGCTGCGAGCAGTGGGCGCGGACGCGAAGATGACGCAGGCCGTGCAGACGCCGTCTGGCTTTGATGCGCAGGAGCTGCGCGTGCCGCGCCCGGTGGGTGCGGTGTTGTACATGGAGTTGCGCGATGATCCGAAGACGGTGGATGCCGTGGCTTTGCCGGTGATGCCGGAAGCGCAGTGAAGTGGATCGCGCCTATAGCCCATGTCTCAGAAGCGAGACATGGGGCACCCGCTGACTCATCCCACCCTTCGCTGTGCGAAGAATGGAGCACCCGCAGAGTTTCTATAGCCCATGTCTCCAAAGCGAGACATGGGGCACCCTCTGACTTCATCCCACCCTTCGCTGTGCGAAGAATGGAGCACCCGGCATCTTCACCCCGAGAGAAAATTTTCGTGCGCGGCTACCAGTCCATGGGGACTTCGGCCACAAGCGGATCGGCGACGGGGCGCGTTTTGATTTTGTGCGCGACTCGACGCCAGGCGATGAGCAGCGTGCAGGCCAACAGAATGATGGCCAGTGACAGGCCCATCCAAAAACCGTAGACGCCCCAGCTCCAATGCAGGCCGAGCGCCGCACCCAGCGGTACGCCGATGACCCAATAGCAAAGCAGATTGAGCAGCATGGACGTGTGCGTGTCGCCTGCGCCGCGCAAGGCTCCTGTGGTCACGGTCTGGATGCCGTCAAAGAGCTGGAAGAAAGCAACAATCAAAAGCAGGCCGCTGCCGACGGCGATGACGCGCGCGTCATTGGTATAGATGTGCAGAATGGGATGCGGGAACAGAAAGATGAGCGCGGCGGAGACGCTCATGCAGGCTGCGCCGAGCGCGATGCCCAGCCAGCCGGTGCGCACGGCGCTCGGGAAATCTTTGCGTCCAATGGCGTGGCCAACGCCGACGGCGGTGGCCGAGCCGATGCCTAGCGGAATGCTGTAGGTGAGCGTGGCGCAGTTGAGCACGATCTGATGCGCGGCCAGAGCCACAGCAGAAAGCCTGCCGATGAGAACGGTCGCGGCAGCGAAGGCTCCCATCTCCAAAAGAATTTGTCCTGAGGCAGGCAGGCCGAGGTGCAGCATCTGGCGCAAACGTTGCAGGTCAAAACGCGGAAGCTGGTGGAACATGCCGGTGGGGTGTTTGCGCTCTTGCAAAACGATGACGACGGCCAGATAGAGCATGAGGTAGACGCGGGAGAGATTCGTGGCCCAAGCAGCACCGACAATACCCAGCGCGGGCAGGCCGAGATGGCCGTAGATGAGCGCCCAATCACCGAGGGCGTTGAAGAGGTTGGCCGTGAGCAGAGCCACCATGATGGGACGCACCAGATGCAGCGCTTGCAGATAGCGGCGCAGGCAGGCGTAGAGCAGCAGCGGCAGCGTGCCCAGCGCGAGAATGCGGATGAAGGGCGCGGCGGCCTGCGTCACGATGGGGTTGACGTTCCAGTGCAGCAGAACGCCGGGCAGCAGCCAGGTGATGACCATCAGCGGTAACGTGAGCGCCAGCGCGAGGAAGATGCCTTGATGCAGCGTGTGGTGGCAATCCTGCATGTCGCCTGCGCCGAAGGCCTGCGCGATGAGCGGATCCATGGAGAGCAGCAGGCCAAAGCCGAAGAGAACGATGGTGGTGTACAGCACTCCGCCGAGGCCGGTGGCGGCGATGGCCAGTGCGCTGAGATGGCCGACCATGGCGGTGTCGACGACGGTCATCAGCATCCAGCCCAGCTCGGCAATGGCGACGGGAATGGCCAGCAAGGCGAGCGCGCGCAGTTCTTTTTTGAGTACGGCGATTTTTGGCTGGGTGAGAGTCATGCGTGCGGCCTCATGCTTTCATCGTACTTCGTACAATGGATATATGAAGAAAACGGAGATTCCTTCGGGCAGTTCCTCTTCGGCGACGGGCGCGCAGCGGCGCGTGTTTGCAGCTCCGGGACGCGTAAATTTAATGGGCGAGCACACGGACACGAGCGAGGGATTTGTGATGCCCGCGGCGCTGGAAGTGCGCACGGTGGCCACATTGGAGCCATGGGCAGGCGGGGACGAGGCTGAGATTACGTCAGAAAATTTCGGAGAAACGGTGCGTGTGGATTTGCGCAAGCTGCCGGAGCCGCGACGGCACTGGAGTGATTATCCGATCGGCGTGCTGTGGAGTTTGCGCGAGCGCGGCATCGCTTGCAAGGGATTTTCGCTGACGCTGCGCGGCAATGTTCCGCAGGGCGCGGGGTTGAGTTCGTCGGCCTCAGTGGAAGTGGCCACAGCGCTGGCGTTGCTGAACCACGCTGGCGTGACGCTGCCGATGCCCGAGGTGGCGCGGCTGTGCCAGCGCGCGGAGAATGGCTTTGTGGGCGCGCAGTGCGGCATTATGGATCAATTTATTTCCTGTTGCGGCCAACAGGATCACGCGCTGCTGCTGGATTGCCGCACGCTGGACTATGAGTTGCTGCCGCTGCCGGCCACGGTGCGACTGGTAATTTGCAACACGATGGTGAAGCACTCCAATGCCAGCGGCGGCTACAACAGCCGCAGGGCGGATGTGGAAGCAGCGTTGCAGATTTTGCGGCGTAGTCGGCCGGAGCTGCGCACGCTGCGCGATGCGACCGAGGCGGAGATGCAGCGCCATGCCGCAGAGATGCCCGCGCCGGTGCTGCGGCGATGCCGCCATGTGTTGAGTGAAAACCGGCGCACACTGGAGGCGGCCAGCGCGTTGCGCAGCGGAGACTTCCCTCGTTTTGGCGCGTTGATGCTGGAGACGCACGCCAGTATGCGCAACGATTACGAGGCCAGTTGCGAAGAGGCCGATCTGCTGGTGGAGTTGGCCATGCGGCAGCCCGGCTGCTATGGCGCGCGCATCACCGGCGCGGGCTGGGGCGGATGCACGGTGAATCTGGTGGAGGCGGAGATGGCCAGCGCCTTTATGCAGACAATTAGCGACGCATATTTTCAGAGCACGGGCAAGCGAGCAGAGATTTATCTGGGGCGTGCGTCGAATGGCGCAGGGCCGGTGGAGTGAAAAAAGGAATTGCAGAAAAACCGCAGGCTCCTTCCCTCGGCGGAGTTTATCCTGAGCGAAGATGAAGGACTCGGGACAGGCTCACTCGCTGCACGCGCTTGGAATGACAAGGTGGGAGTGGGTGCGCAGGTTGGTGCGGTTGCAGATTTTTTCCTCCCACCCTTCGCAAAAGAAGCGAAGGATGGGGCACCCGGGGTTCAACTGCACCCGATTCAATTGTCAGGGCAGCTCTCAGTCATCCCACGTCTCAAAGGCGAGACATGGGGCACCCGGCAGCCGACACCCGGCAGCCTTCGCTGGGAATGACAGAGTATTTCTACGCAGGGTAGTTTATTTTTTCTGCGTGCTGCGCAACTGCGGATTCTTCGCGGCGCTGATTA
>JAJZMO010000138.1 GCA_021798235.1 Acidobacteriota bacterium
CCGGTGACCGCGGGCGCCGAGGCCCAGGACGCGGCTGAGGAAGACATCGCCGAGGGAAAGCCCGAAAAGGATCCGTGCGCGCTGCCGGGAGTGGAATATTTCCAGGCCGGGGCGAACTTCCAAATCGGGGATATTGCCATTACTCCCTACACGGTGCCGCATGATGCGGTGGATCCTGTGGGGTTTGTGTTTGCGGCCGAGGGCGTGAGGGTTGGGATTGCTACCGATCTTGGTTACATTCCCCCAAACGTGCATTTGCATCTAAAGGGATGCGACGTTCTGATGCTGGAGTCCAACCACGACGTGGACATGCTGCGTGACGGGCCGTATCCGTGGTCAGTGAAGCAGAGGGTAATGTCGCGGGTTGGGCACCTGTCGAACGATGCCGCGTCGGAATTTCTCGAGAAATCCTATGATGGCCAGGCATCGTTTGTGGTGCTGGCGCATCTTTCAGAAAGCAACAATATGCCGGAACTCGCGCGGGTGGCCGCCGAGCGAGCGTTGCGGGACCGGATGAGTCTGCTGGGAAACAAGCTGATGCTGGCCAACCAGCACGCCCCGCTGGAATCTATTGTTTTGTAGACAGCTGTGTTACTCTGCGATTAAGCCCCTTTTGAGCCGCGTGGAACGTGAAGTTCGACTCAGGAGCGACGCAGTGGATCGCAGGGGGAAGGTCAACGTAGATGAAAACTTGTATTGATCCGGTAGTTGGCGACATTCTTTCGAGCTGGCGCTACGACATTTCCGGGATTACTCCCGAGATGCGAACAGACTACGAGGACCATCTGGCAAGCTGCAGCGTGTGCCGGTCGAGGCAGAGGCTGCATCGCTCGATTGACGTGGCGTTGATCGGGCTGACGACGATGTCGACCATTGTCTTTGTACTGGCGCTGGCAGTGATTCACCATGTAGAGCCTCTGCGCACTTTTGCTCTGTTCATCTTTCACATCCAGCAGTACTCGGTGGTGCTGACGCTGCAGGCGGTGGCGTTTGCCGGACTATTGGTATCGATGCTTGCATGGCTGCTGGTGGCTGTGGCGACTCCGGCGCCGATGTATCTGACCGGCGTGGCGCTGAGCCAGGCGCGCGAGTTGCAGGCGAAGCTCCCCGAGGAATGGAAGAACCGTTTCCAGCGGGGCGCGCTTTAGGAAGCAGGTTTCAGAAAGAAATGGAAGGGCTGGAGATCACTCCGGCCCTTTGATTTTTGCACTGGATTTACTCCTCGCGGCCGGTCTGCATATCACCGATGAGTTCAGTGACTTTGGCGATGTGATGGCGGGAGCACCACTGTGCGAGTCCTGAGCCGATGTGCTCGACGGCACGGGGGTCAGCATAGCTGGCCGTGCCAACCTGGACAGCGGAGGCTCCGGCGAGGAGGAATTCGACGGCGTCTTCAGGAGTGCTGATGCCTCCCATGCCGATGACAGGGATTTTGACGGCCTGCGAGGCTTCCCAGACCATGCGGACTGCAATGGGCTTGACAGCTGGGCCGGAGAGGCCCCCGGTGATGTTGCTGAGGCGGGGGCGGCGGGTTTCAATGTCAATGGAGAGCGCGACGAAAGTGTTGACGAGGGAGATGGCGTCAGCGCCGGAGGATTCCGCGCTGCGGGCCATGCTGGCGATGGATGTGACGTTGGGCGAGAGTTTGACGATGAGCGGGCGGCGCGAGTAATGGCGGGCATGAGCGACGAGGTCCGAAAGTGCGGCCTTGTCGACCCCGAAGGCGATGCCGCCGGCATGGGTGTTGGGGCAGGAGACATTGAGCTCGTAGGCGGCGATGCCTTCGGCCTCGTTGAGGCGGCGGATGACCGCGATGTAGTCCTGTAACTGAAAGCCGAAGACGTTGACGATGACTGGGCACTGGTAGCGGGCCAGAGCGGGTAGCTTCTGGGTGATGAAGGCGTCGACACCGATGTTCTGGAGGCCGATGGCATTGATCATGCCGGCGGCTGTTTCGATGAGCCGCGGAGCAGGATTGCCGGGGAGGGGATCGCGGGAGATGCCTTTCGTGACGAATCCGCCGATGCGGTCCAAGTCGACGACGTCTTCAAATTCGATGCCATAGGCGAAGGTTCCGCTGGCAGCGAGGACAGGGTTGGGGAACTCGATACCGGCGATTTTGACGCGCATATCGACGCCGTGCTGGAAGCCGTGGGGCGTGCTCATGCGGTTCTCCAGAAACAGGCGTCAAGACGTGCGCAAGAGGCGGACGGAAGTGAGGTTGCAGTGAAAAGCATTGCTAATTGAGTGTAAATCGGGTCATGAAATTACCGTTGGATGAGTTATGTCAAAGATTTTCAAGGAGATCAGGGAACTTATGAGGGTAAAAAGCGCATCTAAGACATGTAAATGGAAAAGAATAGACGCTGCATGAGACTCCCCGTCCGCTGGGAGGAGGCAGGAGTTCGGGAGAAATTCTGGCAGGATCTGAGGACCGCAAAGCGATGGCTTCTGCTGTTGGATTACGACGGAACGTTGGCGCCGTTCCACGTGGACCGGATGAAGGCGGTGCCCTACGCCGGGGTCGTCGAGCGGTTGGAGCCGGTTGTGACGCTGCCGAATGGCAGAGTGGTGGTGATCAGCGGTAGACAGATTGAAGACCTGAAGCAGTTGCTGCCATTGCGGCAGCCGATAGAGATGTGGGGATCGCACGGACGGGAGCATCTGCTGCATGACGGGCAGTACCGGGTGGCGGATTTAACGTCGGACGAGCGACGTGTAGTGGATGCAGTGACGAGCGGGATGATCGAGCGGGGATTCAGCGGTCAAGTGGAGCTGAAACCGACAGCGGTTGCGGTGCATTGGCGGGGATTGCCGGACAATGAGCAGATTATGCTGCGGGAAACCGCGGAGAAGCTGTTCGCCGGGGCGAAGCCGCCTGAGACACTGGAAATGATGCCATTTGAGTCCGGAGTGGAGGTGCGGTCGCGCTCCCGGACCAAGGGGCAGGTAGTGGCAGACATTCTCGCCGAAGAGCCGAAGGATATCCCGGCGGTATTTCTGGGCGATGACTGGACAGATGAAGACGGATTTGCGGAGATTTGCGGACGCGGGGTGGGCATTCTTGTTCGTCCGGAGGTACGCGAGTCCTGCGCAGACTACCACCTGACGCCGCCGGAGGAGTTGCTTGGGTTCCTTGACCGGTGGCTCGAAAACGCGAAAGTGAGCGTGTGATGAGTGACGGCCAGGTAATGGTTGTTTCCAACCGTCTTCCGCTCTCGACGACGGTGGAATTTGGAACGCTGAAAGTGAAGAGGAGCAGCGGCGGACTAGTGACCGCGCTCGAGCCGATCCTGAAGGACCATGGAGGGATATGGATCGGGAACGGGGGAACACAGGAAGACAAGAAAATGGTGCGGGCACTCGAAGAAGAGGCTCGGAGCAACGGATTCGAATGCGTGCCGGTATTTGTGACCGAAGAGGAGGACCGCAACTTTTACGAGGGGTTTTCGAACCAGGTTTTGTGGCCGTTATTTCACGACTTTATCGGTGAGTGCCGCTTCGAGCCGCAGTACTGGGAATACTACCGCCGAGTGAATGGGAAGTTCGCGGAGGTGGTGATGCGGGTCTACAACGGCAAGCAGGTATTGTGGGTGCATGACTACCAGTTGATGCACGTGGCAGGGAGCCTGCGGGAGCGGGGCTGCGACGGGCGGATCGCGTTCTTTCTGCACACGCCGTTTCCTTCGTATGACGTGTTTGCCAAACTGCCGTGGCGGCGGGATTTGCTGCTGGCGCTGTTGCAGTATGATCTGATCGGCCTGCAGACGGAGCGCGACGTTCGGAACCTGGTGAGTTGCCTGCGGCGGCTGGTGCCGGAGGCGCCGATGACGACCGAGCACGGAGTGCATCATGTTGCCTGGCATGGGCGCAAGGCGGTGATTCAGGACTTTCCGATCTCGATCGATTTCGAGGAGTTTGCGCAGGCGGCGAGCAACCTGGCGGTGGAAGAGCGGATGCGTACAATTCTGGCGCGGATGGGGATGGGGCAGGTGATCTTCGGTGTAGACCGGCAGGACTACACAAAGGGCATTCCGCACCGGCTACGTGCATATGGAGAACTGCTGCGGAGAAATCCGGGCATGATCGGCAAGGTGAAGCTGGTGCAGATCGTGGTGCCGAGCCGGCAGAATATTCCGGGTTATGAGGCGCTGAAGTCGCGCATTGAGCACCTGGTGGCGAGCATCAACGGGGAGTTCACGCAGCCGGGATGGGTGCCGATTCACTACATTCACAGAGCGATTCCGCGCGAGGAACTGCTGGCGCTGTACCGGGCGGCGCATGTTGCGCTGGTGACGCCGCTCAAGGATGGGATGAACCTGGTGGCGAAGGAATTCTGCGCATCTAGGATTGATGACCGGGGCGTGCTGATCTTGAGCGAATTTGCGGGTGCGGCGGCGGAGATGTACCGCGGTGCGCTGCTGGTGAATCCGTTTGACCTGGAGGGTGTGGCTGATGCGTTGGACCAGGCACTACAGATGCCCGTTCCTCAGCAGCAGGAGCGGATGCGCAAGCTGCGGAGGTTCCTGAAGCACGCAAACGTGCATCGATGGGTGCAGGATTTTATGGGCGAAATTGAACCGGCAATGGCGGCGCGGGCGCACCGATGAAAATGGCAAGAGGAAAAAGGCTGCCGAGCGGGCAGCCTTTTCTTCTGGGTGGGGCGAGATGAAGAGAGCTAGGCAGATTGCGAAAAAGAAGCGATGGCCGAAGCTTCGTCGTCCTTGATGTCGAAGACAGTGTAAAGTTTGGTGATCTGCAACACGTCGTGAACGCGTTTGGTCAGATTGAGCAGCTTGAGGTCGCCGCCCTGGTGATGAACGGCGGTGAGCGCGCTGGCCATTTCGCCGATGCCCGAGCTGTCGATGTAGGTCACATCGCCCAGGTTAAGGAGAATCTTCTTCTGGCCTTTTGCCAGGAGGTCGCGAACCGCATCACGGAGCTGCACGCTGCCCTCACCAAGAAGAATTCGGCCGCTAAGGTCGAGAATTGTCACACCGTCTACCTGACGGGTAGTCACTTTCATGCTCATAGAGAATTTCCTCCTTGAAGACTCGGTTTTGAGGTCCCCAAATGTTTAATAAGTGTGAGCTCCGTTCCCGGATGCAATTGCCTGAAGTGTACTTCATCCATGAACGATCGAATGAGAAAGATGCCGCGTCCGGATCCGCGGAGCAGATTTTCCGGGGCGAGGGGATCGGGCAGCATGGCGGGGTCCAGCCCGATGCCCTGATCGGTGATTCGGATGATGAGATCCGAGCCGGTGTTTTCAAAAGTTGCTGTGATGCGTTTACCCGGGTCATAGGCGTTGCCATGCAGGACCGCATTCACGGCAGCTTCTCGCACGGCCATGCTAATGCGAAAAGTCTCATCCTCATCGATGCCCGCCTTGCGGGCCATCTGTTCGGCGGTTTGTTCGACTTTATCGACGCTGTCGAGCGAGGATTCCAGCGTGTATGTAACGCGGGTTTCTTCTTGTCCCCTCAAGTAGCTCTACCTCGCTTTTTACACGGCCTAAGTCTTTGACGGAAGTTTGCTTGCTGGGAAGCCGGATGTCAAGCAAGAGGAGAATGGGGAACTTCCGCGGCTCGCAAAACCGGGGCCGGATTCAGTGGCAGCAGGAGCGGGCAGCACGAGCAATCCTTCGCAAGCAGCACCATACGAGCCGTCGTCGCCGAGGCGAGCCCGATCAAGGCAGGGGGCGATTCTGAGGAGCTTTGGTTCCCCCTGGATTGCACATGGCCAAAAGTGGTTATCCATTCGAGCGGATTCTGATAGAGGGTGGGATGAGAGCCTGTTAGACTCTTGCCGATGGCCGACGTTCACGCGCGATTCACGCTGACCATGCTGCTTGGCACCCCGGTGACGGATGCGACGGGAAAGCTGCGCGGCAAGGTGAAAGACGTGGCGGTGGCAACCGGCGCCGATGCAGGAAGGGTGGCGGGGCTGGTGGTGAAGAATCGGGACGGGCTGCAGGTGGTGACGTTAGCCGACTTACGGCGGACACCGAGCGGGGCGCTGGAGCTGCGTACGGGAGCGCAACTGCGGCCACTGACCGAGGAAGAGAGCTTTCTGCTGCTGCGGCAGGATCTGCTGGACCGGCAGATTATCGACGTACACGGGCGCAAGGTGGTGCGCGTGAACGACGTGGATCTGGAGTGGTCGAATCAGGAACGGGGTACGACGGGGTATCAGGAACACCTGCGGGTGACCGGAGTGGCGGTGGGGTTGCGCGGCGCGCTTCGGAGGCTGCTGCTGGGCCTGATGCCGCAGTCGACGATCGATGCTATTGCGCGGAAGGTGCCGCAGCGGAGCATTCCATGGGAGTTTGTCGACATCGTGGAGGTGGACCCGGCGCGGCGGGTGAAGCTGAAGATCGAGCACGAGCGCCTGGCGCGGCTGCATCCATCGGATATCGCCGATATTCTCGAGGATCTTGCTCCGGCTGAACGCGAGGCCCTGCTGACAAGTCTGGACGAAGAGCTGGCGGCGGATGCACTGGAAGAAGTGGATCCGAAGCTGCAGAAGGTGCTACTGCAAGCGCTGGATTCGGAGACGGCGGCCGGGATCGTGGAGGAGATGGATCCTTCAGCGGCGGCCGATCTGCTGGCGGATTTGAGCGAGGAGCACTCGGAAGCGATTCTGGGCGAAATGGATCCGGAAGAGCGGCAGGAAGTGGAAGAGCTGCTGGAGTTCCGGGAGGATTCGGCGGCCGGTCGCATGACGACCGAGTATGTCGCAGTGCCGCAGGATGCTGCGGTGGCTGACTGCATTACGGCGCTGCGGGAATTTGAGGGGGATCCGGAGACGATCACCGAGATCTATCTGCTGGGTCCGCACGATGTGCTGATGGGCGTGGTGCCGCTGGCGCGGCTGGTGCTGGCCCAGGAAGAGACGCGGGCGCAGGTGCTGACTGAGCCGCGGATGATCACCTGCGAGCTGGACGCACATCAGAACGACGTGGCCGAGCTATTCGACAAGTACAATCTGAGAGCGCTGCCGGTGGTGGACAAGCAGCGGCGGCTTGCGGGCGTGATTGAGGCCGATCACGTAATTGCGTTTCTGCGCGAAAGCCGCTGACAGCGCGTGATATGTTCGCTGTGGGAGCAGGAGGCTGAGAATGGCAACCTTCCGGCTCTCCGTATTCCAACTGACAAGCGAGCCTGATACGAGTCGATGCTGAAGCGCTGGAGAACCCGGATTCTGCTGTTCCTTGCTGTGCTGGGACCGGGCTTTATCACGGCCAATATCGACAACGATCCGAACGGGATTTTTGTGTACTCGCAGGCGGGTGCTCAGTTTGGGTACGCGCTGCTGTGGACGATTTTGCCGGTGACGCTGGCGCTGATCGTGATCCAGGAAATGTGCGCCCGGATGGGTGTTGTGACGGGCAAAGGGCTGAGCGACCTGATCCGGGAAGAATTCGGGCTGCGGATCACTTTCATCATGATGCTGCTGCTGGTGGTGGTGAATTTCGGCAACGTAATTGGGGAGTTTGCCGGGCTTGCGGGCAGCCTGGAGCTATTTCATCTGACGAAGTATGTGTCTGTACCGCTTTGCGCGGCGCTAGTTTGGCTGCTGGCGGTGAAGGGCGATTACAAGAACGTGGAGAAGATCCTGCTCACTGGATCACTGTTTTACATCGCTTACGTGGCGACGGGGATTCTGGCGGCGCCGCACTGGCATTTGTCGCTGATGAAGACGGTGACGCTACCGCATGCGGCGGAGTGGCGGCAGGCGGGTTACCTCTTCATGGTGATCAGCATCATCGGCACGACGATCGCGCCGTGGATGCAGTTTTACCTGCAGTCGTCGGTGGTGGAGAAGGGAATCCGGGTGCAGGACTACGCGGCGTCGCGAGCCGACGTGGTGGTGGGGTCGTTTTTCACCGATATTGTGGCGTGGTTTATTATCGTGGCCTGCGCGGCGACATTGTGGGTGCATGGGATGGGCGCGATCAAGATTCCGTCTGACGCGGCGGTGGCGATGCGGCCGCTGGCGGGCAACTACGCGTTTCTGCTGTTTGCCTTCGGATTGTTTAACGCGGCGTTTTTCGCGGCGTCGGTGCTGCCGCTTTCGACGGCTTACACGGTGTGCGAGGGGCTGGGGTTCGAGTCCGGCGTGGACAAGCGCTTTAAGGAAGCGCCGGTTTTCTACTGGCTCTACACGCTGCTGATTGTGGGCGGGGCGGCGGTGGTGCTGATTCCGAATTTTCCGATTGTCGAGTTTTCGATCTTCTCGCAGGCGCTGAACGGGATTCTGCTGCCGGTGGTGGTGATCTTCATGCTGCTTCTGATCAACCGGCGGGATTTGATGGGCGAGTATACGAATTCAAAGTGGTTCAATGCGGTGGCCTGGGTGACGGCGGTGGTGGTGACGGTGCTGTCCGTGATCCTGATGGTGCAGACGGTGCGGCAGGGGATTTGAAGAGTGGATGGCGCCAGCCGCGCGGGGGTGCTGGCCGCTTCGGCGCAAAGACCGAGCTTTTCCGAATTTTCAAGGCGTTACGGGCAAATTTTTCGAGGCGAGAGAACAAAAAGACTTTGACGCCCCCCCATCCATTTTGTGGGGAAGTGATTGATTCTATGAGAGCGACTAG
>JAJZMO010000304.1 GCA_021798235.1 Acidobacteriota bacterium
TGCTGACGCATGAAGCGCTGATCGATATTGCCTGGAATCGCTCCATTCGCCCGCTTTTATTGCAGCGCTTTCCGGGCAGCACGGAGGCGCAACTGCGCCGCGCCCATGCCTATGCCTACGGCGGATGTGCCATTCAGGATATGGGTTACTATCCCTTCGGCCATGCTTTTTTTAGCGATCTGACGCATTACGTTCGCACCGGGGATTTTATTGATGCGCTGTTTCGCAATGCGCACACGGTCAATGAATATGCCTTTGCTCTGGGTGCGCTGTCGCACTACATCGCCGATAATATCGGGCATCAGAACGCCATCAACCTTTCGACGCCAGTGGAGTTTCCTGGCCTGGAAAAAAAAGTATGGCCCCGTCGTCACCTATGATGAATCTCCGCACGCGCATGTGCGCACGGAGTTTGCCTTCGACATTGACCAGTTGAGCCATCAGCGCTTTGCTCCTGCGGGTTATTTGGAAAAGGTGGGCTTGCAAGTGCCGCAAAAGCAGCTTGAACGCGCTTTTTTTGAGACCTATGGATTAACGCTCCGCTCGCAACTGGGCCATATACGGCCTGCCCTGCAGAGCTATCGTTCCTCCGTGTGCCACTTTATTCCACGCATTGCGTATGCGGAGGCGTTGATCCATCAGCATGACTTTCCTGCCGATGGCACGGGGCCAGAGTTTCAAAAATTTCAAGAGCGTCTGGCGCAGGCCGACTACGCTGGAGAATGGAAGCAGTATCGACATAAGCCCGGCTTCGGCACGCATTTGCTGGCCTTCGAAATTCGCATCATTCCCAAGGTGGGGGTCTTTTCCATCCTGGCGATTCGCGGCCCGACGGCAGCGACCGAAGGCAAGTACGTCACCAGCATGAACAATACCGACGATGCTTTTTCCCAGACGATGACCCAACTGCGCCAGCACCCGGATACGGGACTCGGCCTACCCAATCTCGATCTCGACACGGGAGCGGAGATTCAGCCCGGCACGTATCGCCGGACCGACCAAACCTATGCAACGCTGCTGCATCGCCTTACCGCCGATCCCAACCGACGGGTGCCCGCAGGACTACAGCGGAATGTGCTGGCCTATTACGCGAATGCAAAAGCTCCGAATTTCACGAAGAAAAATTCGCGCGATTGGGCGCGCGTCCAGCGGGAACTGCCCCTGCTGCAAAGCATGCAGACAGTAAGCCCCCAAAAGGCCGGAGGATCGCCGCCGCTGCGGTGATCCTCAATGCTGGCGCAAGGGGAGGCTGGCCTGTTGATACTCTAAAAGTAGATGCTGCGCCGCTGGTACGAACAATGGATGTTTGCCTGGGAGACGCGCCTGACGACGCGCGATACCAATCGTCAAGTGCGCCCGCTGGAGTGGGGTTTCGACTGGCTTCAGGATTGGATTGAGGATTGGTCGGCGACGCTGCCGGAGCCGGAACGTGCCCGGCTGCGACAACAAATCACCGCTGCCGATCCTGCCCAGAATGAGGCGGCGCTTCTGGCCATCAATGCGGGCATCATCGCCGATAGCGACCGCTTCCATCACTACACAACCCCGAAAGATTTTCGCCTGGAAGCGCGGTATCCGCAGTTGTTTCCGACCAATGTGCGTCCAGAGACCCTGCGTAAAGACGCGCGCCTGCGGCAACGAGCGGCCCAGGGTCGCATGGAAAAGGCGCAGTTTCTGCGCTTCACCTCCCCGGTGCGCACGCGCTACCCAGAAAATGATCAGGTCAATGCGCGCTGGTATCCCGCACCGCAGCGGCAAGGGCAAAGCCGACCCCGCCAGGCCATGATCGTGTTGCCGCAGTGGAATGCAGATGCCTTTAGCCACAATGCTCTGTGTAGCATCTTCAACCGCTTTGGCGTCTCCGCACTTCGACTCAGCAAACCCTTTCATGACATCCGCCGACCCGAGGAGTTGGAGCGATCGGATTACGCGGTGAGCGCCAATCTTGGCCGCACGATTGCCGCCTGTCGCCAGGCGGTTGCCGACATTCGCAGTTGCCTCGATTGGTTGGAGCAACAGGGCTATGAGCAGTTCGGCATCCTCGGCACCAGTCTTGGCTCCTGCTACGCCTTTATCGCCAGTGCGCACGACCCACGCTTGCGCGTGCATGTTTTCAATCACGCCGCCGCCTGGTTTGGCGATGTGGTTTGGACGGGCCAAAGCACACGGCACATCCGCACGGCCTTTGCTGACGCTGGCTTGACGCAGGAGCGGGTGCGACCGCTATGGGCCGCCATTAGTCCCACCTCCTGTATGGAGCTGTACGCAGGTACAGCACCGGCCCGAAAAAAAATCGACTGGCCCCACAAGCAAGCGCGAGTGATTCACGCGCCCTATGATCTGACCTTTCTGCCGCAGTTTTCCAGCGAGGTCCTTGCGCGCTTCACCGCTCTGGGTGTGGACTTTGACGCCAAAGTTCTGCCCTGCGGCCACTACACCACGGGAGAATTTCCCTTTCAGTATTTGGATGGCTGGTATATCGGGTCGTTTGTCTATCGCGCAATGCGCGCAGCCAAAACTGCCCAGCGGACGTAACCACCGCGTCGCGGCAAAATGTGGCACCATAGTGGGACGTGATGTCGAACACTGAAGAACCACATCGATCCCACCACGCCATCGCCGCATTTCAATCGCGCGACTTTCGCCGCTATCAACTGGCGCGCCTGCTGGTGATCCTGGGTGCAGAGGCGCAGGCCGTTGCCGTTGCCTGGCAGGTCTACCAAATTACGCACCGCGCCCTCGACCTTGGCTATACCGGACTGATGCTCTTTTTTCCCGGCATATTGTTTCTCATCCCCGCCGGGCACACCGCCGACCGTTACGACCGGCGGCACGTGATTTTGACCTGTTACAGCCTGCAATGCCTCTGCACTGGAACGCTGCTCTTTTTGGCATGGCACGGAACACGCAATGTGCTGGCAATTTACGCCGTGCTGTTTCTCATCGGGTCGGGTCGGGCTTTTAGTGGTCCGGCCAGCTCCGCACTGCTGCCGCACCTGGTGCAGAAAAAAGATTTCGTCAACGCTGTCTCCTGGGGAGCGACCGTCTTTCAAATGGCCTCCGTTCTCGGCCCGGCGGCTGGCGGCGTGCTCTTCACGTTGCCCCTGCTGCGCTGGCTGCCAACTCCCTGGGGCACGCATCTCTACGGCGCGGGCATCGTCTACCTGTTCACGCTGGGGATGCTGGGCGCGTTCCTCACGCTGATTCTTTCCCTATCCGTGCGACCCGGGCGACAGGAGCAACGCGCGCTGTCGGCAGAAACCTTGCTGGCCGGGCTGCGCTACGTTTGGCAGCGCAAGCTGCTGTTGGGCACAACCTCGCTCGACCTCTTCGCCGTGCTGCTCGGCGGAGCCGTGGCGCTGATGCCCATCTTTGCGCACGACATTTTGCGCGCTGGCCCACGCGGACTAGGCCTGCTGCGCGCCGCGCCGGCCATTGGAGCGTTGACGGTTTCCATTGCGCTCATTCTGTATCCGCTGCGCAGGCACGCGGGCAAAAAAATGCTCGCCTGTGTGGGCCTCTTCGGCGCAGCCACGGTCGTCTTTGGTTTGTCGAAGAACATGCTGCTGTCGCTCGCTGCACTCTTCGTGGTGGGTGCTGCCGATATGGTGAGCGTCGTCGTGCGCGCCTCGCTCATCCAACTGGCCACGCCACAGCAGATGCGCGGGCGCGTCAGCGCCGTCAACGCCGTCTTCATCGGTGCCAGCAATGAATTTGGCGACTTTGAAAGCGGCGTCACCGCGCAGTGGTGGGGAGCGGTGCGTGCCGTGGTCATCGGCGGCATTGGCTCCATGATGGTCACGGGCCTCTGGTCCTACTTCTTCCCGGCGCTGCGCAACGTCGATCAACTTTCTGAGCACGCACTGCTGCCCACACAACAACAGGAAGCAGCCGCCGAGCCGCTGCGGTAGAATTGCAGCGACCGTTCCAACAAGCAGCCTTACCGCAGGAATGGAAGACCGCAGACGCAGCATTCTGGGGCCTTGCAACAAACGGTAGCGCCTATCTCATCCGTAATCAAAGGACTCACACCTCATGGCCACAACCAACAACCCGGCAACGCCCCAAACGGCGAATGCGGGCAACAGCATGAAAAGCGCTCTTGCCATGGTGACCACCCTCTTTTTTCTTTGGGGATTTATCACCAGCTTGAACAACATTTTGATTCCGCATCTCAAAAGCGTCTTTACCTTGAATTACGCCGAGGCGATGCTGGTCCAAACATTCTTTTTTGCCGCATATTTCGTCTTCGCCATGCCTTCCGGCAAATTGATTGACTGGATTGACTACAAGTGGACGATGGTCACCGGCCTCATCGTGATGGCGGTGGGTTCGTTGCTCTTTGTCCCAGCGGCAATGGTGCCTTCCTTCCCCTTGTTTCTCTTTGCGCTCAGTGTCATTGCTGCTGGAATGGCGCTGCTGCAAGTCTCCGCTAACCCTTATGTGTCTGCGCTGGGGCCGGCCAAGACCTCGGCCAGCCGCTTGAACTTGGCCGGAGCCTTTAACTCGCTGGGCACAACGGTGGCTCCCTATTTCGGCAGCTTGCTCATTCTAGGGATCGCTCCGCTGGCACCAGCTGCCCTGCACGCCCTCAATCCTGCGGCCTTGCACGCATACAAAGTCAGCCAGGCTTCCGTCGTCAAGCTTCCCTACATTGGCATCGCCGTGGTGCTGCTCGCCTTTGCTGTGGCCATGGCGCTCTTTAAGCTGCCCGACCTCTCCGGGCAACACGCGGCCACCCCGCAACAAAAGGAGCGCGGACAACACAGCATTTGGGAGTACAAGCATTTGATCCTGGGTGTTGTGGCCATCTTTGTCTACGTTGGTGCCGAGGTCTCCATTGGCAGCTTTATGGTGAACTACCTGAATCGGCCCGAGATTGGAAATCTAAGTCTGAAAGCGGCAGCGGGCTTTGTTGCCTTCTATTGGGGCAGTGCGATGATAGGCCGCGCCGCTGGCGCTGGCCTTACGCAAAAACTGCACGCAGGTTCTGTGCTGGGCGTGGCTGCGGTGATTGCTTTTGCTCTGGTGGCAACGTCGATTCTCAGCTTGGGCGCATTGGCGATGTGGAGTCTGATCCTAGTCGGCCTCTTTAACTCCATCATGTGGCCGAACATCTTCGCGCTGGCGCTCACAGACCTCGGCCCACTCACCAATAAAGGCTCCAGCCTGCTGGTGGCTGCCGTCATTGGTGGCGCGTTGATTCCCTTGGCTCAAGGCGCGTTGGCAGATCACATCGGAATCCACCATTCGTTTGTGGTTTCCATGCTCTGCTATGTCTACATTCTGTTCTATGGCTTTAAGGGCAGCAAAGTGCCTGCGCATCTGGCTTCTGCGCCACACGCAGCCTAGAGCGAGTTCCCATCCTTTGGGAACAAAACCTGCGATGCCCCATCCTAGTCGCGTTCGTTTGCGGCTAGGGTGGGAGCGTTGATCGCTTCCCCCCAGAACGTTCCTATTTCTCAGCGAAACCGTTTTCGGCTCCCACCCATCGTTAGCACTTCACGAACGGGCGTGTGTCGCCGTTGCCTTGCGCGGCGTCGCGCGACGCTGGCCTTTGCGGGCGGCAGGCATGCGCGCTTTTGTCGTTGCGCTGGCCGCCAGGGCGGGCACAGGGCCTGCCTGCATCTGCCCATCCTGATGATGCACCAGCATGACTTCGATCTGACGCAACAGGTCGCGCGTATTCATCGGCTTGACCAGCATCTGGTCGGCACCCTCGTTGCGCAAATCCTCTTCGGCCTCGGGATAGGCCGTTAGCAACGCCACGGCGGGCGGATGCGCAGATTTTTTTGCCGCGCGCAGCACTTCGAGTCCAGAAGAGTCATCCTCCATGCGCAGGTCAGAAATGACCATGTGAAAGGTGGAGGTGCGCAGCTTGGCTTTGGCCTCACGCACGCTGGCTGCCGTTTCCACGGCAAAGCCGTTGATCTCCAAAATGGCTTTCAACGCCAGCAGAATGGCGACCTCATCATCGACAAGAAGAATGCGGCGCTGCATGGCTGGCATCTTGGAGACCTCCGATTGCAGAACTGCGCAGGGCAAAAATTTTCGCTGCGTCTGCGTTGCTACACTGACGACATGGCAGGATACCACGTGGAAAACTTTGGCTGTCGCACCAGTCAGGCCGATGGCGACGCCATGGCCAACGCGCTCGAGCAGCAGGGACTCTGCCAAGCGCCTGCGCCGGGCAAGGCGGAAGTGGTTATCGTAAACACCTGCACCGTGACGGCAGAGGCCGACCGCGACGCCCGCGCTTTCATTCGCAAGGTGCATCGCGCCAGCCCGGCTGCACGCATTGTTGTCACCGGCTGTTACGCGCAACGCGCGCCACAGGAGCTGGCCGCGCTCCCCGGGGTTGCTGCGGTTGTGGGCAATAGCCATAAGCAGCATGTGGCCTCCATCGCCCTGCAGGGATGGGGTGCTACGCCCAACTTGTCAGCCGGGCAAGAGTCCATTGCGCGAGCAAACTTTGTTCCCATCGCGGGCATTGCCGCTGCGCCCACTGCGGCCAGCGTCGTGGGTGCCAGCGACCTGCATGCGCCGGTCTTTGCGCACAGCTTCTTTGCTGGGGCTGGTCAGGCCGCAGAGAAAAATCTCTTCTGGTCGGGCGTTGCGATGGAAGACTCCGCGTGGCATCCACGCGCCGGGCGCACTCGACCCAGCTTGAAGATTCAAGAGGGCTGCGGCAATCGCTGCACCTTTTGCGTAATTCCAGAGACACGCGGGCCGAGCCGTTCTCTGCCGCGTACAGCGGTGCTGCAGGCCGTGCGCAGCTTTGTCGATGCAGGCGGCGTGGAGCTGGTGCTGACCGGCATCAACCTCGGACGTTGGGGACGCGAGCTGCGCCCTGCCGAGGACTTTGCGGATTTGGTCGCGGCGATTTTGGAGGAGACTGCACTGCCGCGCCTGCGCATCAGCTCCGTGGAGCCGATGGATTGGACGGATGCGCTGGTGGCTCTTTTGGCGCGCTACGGACACGGCGAACATCCACGTCTGGCGCGCCATGCGCATCTGCCCCTGCAATCGGGCAGCGATGCCGTGTTACGCAGAATGCACCGCCGCTATCGGCCCTGGCACTATGCCGCCAAGGTGGAAGCCATTCATCGCGCGCAACCGCAGGCCGCCCTCGGCGCGGATGTGATGGTGGGTTTTCCCGGCGAGAGTGATGCCGAGTTTCAAGAGAGCTATGATTGCATAGCCGCTTTGCCTTTCACCTATCTGCACTTGTTTCCCTTTTCTGCCCGGCCCGGTACGCCGGCTTGGGAGTTGCAGCGCGCGTACCCCGTGGCTGGCGACGCAGTGCGGGAGCGGATGCAGGCCTTGCGCTCGTTGCTTGAGGAAAAGAACCGCGTCTTTCGCCAGTCACTGCTGGGCCAGCCGCTGAGCGTGGTTACGCTGGAGACCAACGCCGCGTTGCGCGCGCAAGGCATTACAGAAGCGCTTTCCGACAACTTTATTCCCATGCGCCTTGCTGCGGAGATGCCTGCAAACCGACGGCTGCGCGTCCTGCCCCATGCGCTCTCCGATGCGGCTCTGGAAGCCACGCCCATTCCCCAATAGACACATTCGACGGCGTGCGCCCGGCCTGCTCCGATCGGATTTCGTGGGCCTGCAATGATATACTTGGCATCGACGGCAGTGCGCAGAAGTCTCAGCCTGCCCGTTGTTTTTGGAGGCGTCCCATCGACAAGCGTTCGGCGAAATCATTCATTCGCATCAACGATCGAATTCGCGCGCGCGAAATTCGCGTGATTGACGAAAACGGCGAGCAGCTCGGCATTTTGCAGCCCTTTGAAGCACTCAAGATCGCCCGCGAGCGCGGCCTTGATTTGGTGGAAGTCTCCCCCAACGCCGTGCCGCCAGTCTGCCGCATTCAGGATTACGGCAAGTTCCTCTACGAAAAAGAAAAGAGCGACCGCGCCGCCCGCAAAAAGCAAAAGGTCATCGTCATCAAGGAGGTTAAATTCTCCGTGACGGTGGACGAGCACGACTATCAGACCAAGAAAAACCAGGCCGTTCGCTTTTTGGGCGAAGGCGACAAGGTGAAGGCCTCGTTGCGCTTCCGCGGACGCCAGATGTCGCACCGCGAGCTGGGCTACCAGATTGTGAACCGCCTGATTCAAGACATCGGCGAGGCCGGCATCGTGGAGGCCATGCCACGCATGGAAGGCACCACGCTGCACGCCATCATCGCTCCGGGCAAAAAGGCCGAAGCGCCCAAAAAGCCTGCGACTCCGAAGGCCGTCGAAACAGCCGTTGCCACAGCCAACGCTGCTCCCGCACAGGCCGTGCTGCAAAACGCCAGCGAATAAATCAGTTCCCAGCGCAAAGACAAGACAGGCCGCCTGCGGGCGGCCTGTCTTGTCTTTGCCATCTTACCCGAGCCTACTGCGCGCTGGCCGTGGGGTAGTAGCCCTGTTTGGCGATAACTGTCAGGCCCGGACGCAGCACCTGCACCTCAATCTGGCGGAAGCGACTGTCGTAGACCGAGTGATGACTGTTGTAGCCGAGCGTATACTCCGTGCGCACCTGCTCGGCGATCTTGGCAAAGCTGCGCTCGATGCCGTTGCGGGACAACTCCG
>JAJZMO010000047.1 GCA_021798235.1 Acidobacteriota bacterium
ATGGCCACGGACTACGGACAAGCAACGTCCAACCTGTCCAAGTACCAGATTCTGAGCCAGACCGGCATCAGTGCCTTGGCCACGGCCAACACGGTGCAACAGGAGGTTTTGAAGCTGTTGCAGTAAATAAACAGCAACGCTCAGCATGGCGGAAGGTGCAGCCCTCGCACCTTCCGCATTTTTTTGCATGGAGCGTAACCGCAGGTCCCTCCACTGCGTCCGTCTTCGCCCGTCTCCGCTCAGAATGACAGTCTGCCCATAAGGCCATATCGTCCAAGAACGACAATTCTCCTGAAGATTTTCTCCTGCCTGCCGATGGAAACCACAGAGGGCAGATGCAGCGCTGGTCGTTTGGCCATGCGTGCATTGGCAAGGGGGTGCGGCGATGGGTACAGTGGGTCTTAGCTTCGGGTCACCCACCAGCGGGCAGGGCTTCAACGTTTCGCAGACGGTCAGCCAGATCACGGCCATCATGCAGAACACAGAAACTCCCTGGAAAAATCAGTTGACCCAGTTGCAGAGCCAGGACAGCGCCTACACCACGCTCGGCACCGATCTCTCCAACCTCACCACGAACCTGCAAGCGCTCACAGATTTTCAGGGCGTGTTGGAATCCAAGTCTGGTTCCAGTTCCAACACCAATGTGCTGCAACTGCTTTCGGCCAGCAACACGGCCCTGGCTGGCAGCCACACGGTAACGGTCAACAGCCTGGCGCAGACCAATTCTTACTACTCAGAAGACTTTGCCAACCCCAATGATCTGGTCAATGGCAGCCTGACCATCACGGTGGGCAGCGGCTCGCCGGTCACCATCAACACGGCCTCTGGCGGGGAAACCATCGCGCAAATCGCTTCCGACATAAACAATGCGAACGCGGGCGTGACGGCCAACATCATCACAGATTCCGGCGGGTCAAGATTGTCTCTGGTGAGCAATACCAGTGGCACGGCGGGCAACTTTACCATCGGCACCACGCTGACAGATGCGACGAATTCCTCGAATATTATTTCTTTTACGCAGGCGCAGGCGGGCACAGACGCCAGCTTCGTCGTGGATGGCATCAGTGAAAGCAGTTCCTCCAACACGGTGTCCAATGCAATTCCCGGCGTGACCTTTCAGTTGCTCTCCGCCGCGCCCAGCAGCCCGGTGCAGGTGGAGATCGCCAACAACAATACGGCCGTGGAAACCGCTGTCAACAACTTCGTCACAGCCTACAACCAGGCCATCACGGATTTGAACGCGCAGGAAGGCAACAACAGTTCTGGCCAGCCGGAGCCACTCTTCGGCAGCCCGACGGTCGCCCTGTTGCAATCGCAGTTGGAGTCGGCGCTGAACTTTTCCGTGGCCTCCAGCCTGACGGCCACCGGCAGCCAGTCCAGCGGCTGGACCTTTACCGCAGGTTCAGCCACGGACACCTTCACCGCAGCCGCAGGAGCCTTTGGCACGGGCAGCGGAGGCACGGGTTCCAGCGCAGCCATCACCTCCCCCTCAACCCTGACGCAGATCGCCGCCGATCTGAATGCGTCGGGCACCGGCTATACCGCCACGTTGAACTCCACGGACACCTCGATGACGGTGACCCCCTCCTCATCTTCACCAGCCACTTTGGCGGCAACTGCGCCCGTTCTGTCCGCCAGCGGCAGCGGCAGCGTTTCTTCCTTCACGCAACTTGGCATGTCCATGAACAACGATGGAACGATCACGCTGAACACCTCCACGCTGGATAGTCTTTTGAACTCGAACTATCAAGATGTGGTGAACTTTTTACAGCCGAGCGCCAGCTTTCTATCCTTCGGCGGTAACTTCACCAACACCTTGAATAACTTGGGCAATCAGGCTCCCAACGGCGCGATTTATCTGTCTCTGCAACAGGATCAGTCGATGGAATCCACGCTGAATACCAACATCACCAACGAAAACACGTTGATCGCGCAGCAGACGACGACCCTGACCAATGAACTGAATCAGGCGAATTTCACGCTGACGCAAATTCCGCAGCAACTCGGTTACATGAATGAACTCTATAGTTCCTTCTCTGGATACAACATCAACCCGAACTTTGGATGATTTTTGCAACACACAGGAGAGGCCATGGATTATCTAGAACAGTCACTCGCAATGCAGAGCAGCATGGAACTGGTGGTCGCGCTTTATGACGGCATGTTGCGCTTTCTGCATCAAGCTGTTGCGTGCGTAGAATCTGGAGACGCAAATGGGCGGCGACGGAACATCAAATATACGCTGGAAATTTTGACCTACCTGCAGGGGCGCATGAGCAGCGATGTCGGGGGGGAAGTGGCATCCACACTTTCTGAGTTTTACGCCGCCATGTATTCGCAGTGTTTGTTGGCTTCGCGCGATGCCTCCGTCAGCCTGATGGAAGAGACGATCCGCAACATTCGCACCGTACGCGATGCGTGGAAGCAAGCTGCGTCCAGCGAAGATGCGCGCAATATATTGCCAAGAGAGCAACAAACTCGTGCGGAGAGAATGCAGCATGCACAACCAACAAGCGCTGCGCTCATTGCAGCGGAGTCAGCTCCGATGGCGCATCGCTGGTCCGCCTAGGCTACCCGGCGACGGCTAATTCCTCCTCCAACTGCTGCTTCTCCACCAGTCGCGCATAGTGTCCATTCTGTGCGGCCAATTCCTCGTGGCTGCCATACTCAGCGATTTTTCCGTCGATGAGCACGGCGATTTTGTCCGCATGACGCACGGTGGAGATTCGATGGGAGATGAAAATGGTTGTGCGCCCGTGCAGCATGTCGGCCAGCCCTTGCAGAATGCGCTCCTCGGTATAGGTATCCACGCTGGAGAGCGCGTCATCGAGAATCAAAATCGCCGGATCGCGCACCACGGCACGGGCAATGGCGGCGCGTTGCTTTTGTCCACCGGAAAGAGTAATGCCGCGCTCGCCAACCATGGTGGAAAATCCGCGCGGAAATTCCAATACCTCATCGCAAATGGAGGCGATGCGGGCAGCTTCAAAAACTTGCTCGTCCGTTGCATCGGGTCGACCCAGGGCAATGTTTTCGCGGATCGTCTCGCTGAAAAGAAATGTCTCCTGCGGCACAAAGCCAATGGCTTGGCGCAAATCCTCCAGCCGATAGCTGCGCAGCGGATGTCCATCCAGCAGTACGCTCCCCGGCGCCACATCAAACAGTCGCGGAATCAGGCGCACCAGCGAAGTCTTTCCAGAACCAGTCGGCCCCACAATGGCCAAGCTGGAACCCGCCGGAATCTTCAGATTGATGTTGTTCAGCACCGCAGGCTGATCCTTGCCATAGGCGAAAGTTAAATTGCGAAATTCGATTTCACCGCGAATGGGTTCTGTTACCACGGCATCCTCGCCGTCAATAATCTCCGGCTGGGCAATCAAAATTTCGTGGATGCGCACCATGGATGCCGTCCCGCGCTGCACAATGTTGATGACCCACCCCAAGGCAATCACCGGCCAAGTCAGCATGAGCATGTAGGTGTTGAATGCCACAAATGAGCCAACGGAGATGCGATGTTCCACCACTTGGTGTCCGCCTACCCACAGCACCACCACCAGCGAAAGGCCCAGCATAAACTCCAACGTAGGCCATAACATGCCCATCAGTCGCACCAGCAGCAGGCTGCGACGGATGTACTCTTGGTTGGCACGTTCAAAGGCACGCACCTCTGCTTGCTCTTGCGAAAAAGCACGCACCAGACGCACGCCGGAAACATTCTCCTGCACCTGCGCGGAGATGTCGGAGAACATGGCCTGAATACGCTCAAAGCGTTCATGAATGCGGCGGCCAAAGTATTGCACCAAAATGCTCGCCGCAGGCAGCGGAGCAAAGGCCAGCAGCGTCAGCCACGGGCTGATGCGCAGCATGAAATAGAGAGCGCCGATGGTAAACAGAATTGTGTTGGCGCTGTACATAATCGCCGGGCCAAGCAACATGCGGACCGCGTTCAAGTCGTTGGTGGTACGGGCCATGATGTCGCCGGTGCGATTGCGCTGGAAGTAGGCCATCGACTGGCGCTCCAGCGAGAGCAGCATATCGTTGCGCAGATCGTACTCAATATCGCGCGAGATGCCGATTAAAATCCAACGCGTGAGAAAGAGAAAAATCCCCTTCGAGGCAGCCAAGCCGACCAGAAGCAGTGCTGCGATCAATATGCCATGGCGGGTAAGATGTTGAGTCAGGTCATTGATCGCGTTGCGGATGACCAAAGGGAATAAAACCCAAATTGCATTGCTGCACACTACACAAAGCGCGCCCCAAAAATAACCACGTCGGTAACGCCATAGATACGGAAATAATGGACGCAGCTTTTGCAGCATATGGTGTGGCCCTCTGTATGGATTGTAGTGAATCCTCTTCATGCCCCACAGCACTCCACGGAGCATAGAGGGGTGTATGGAGCGCGCGACTCCTTTTGGATGCGGTGTGGAGGGTTGCGGATTCCCTTTATGTCGGAGTGCGCAGCAAAAGGTAACCGCCCGCCAAGCCGAAGAGCAAATCCGGCGACCAGGCTGCCAGCATCGCTGGCAAGGTGTTCACATTCCCCATCGCCTCAAATAAGCCTGCAAGCACCCAGTAGGCTATGGCGATGCCAATTGCCACCGCCACGCCGGTCAGGGAGCCGCGCTTGCCAGCAGTGGTCAGCGCGAAGGGCACGGCAAGAATCGCCATAATCAGCGTCACCAGCGGATAGGCTAGCTTTTTGTCGAGTTGCACGCGCAGCGGCAGCGTATCAAAGCCACTTTGGCCTAAATCAT
The DNA here is from genome assembly GCA_021798235.1 of Acidobacteriota bacterium. Next base: position 4,758 of record JAJZMO010000047.1, read on the forward strand.
GAATGTAGTGGGCCAGTTGGCCAAAGCTCATCTCCGAGGCAGGCGTGTTCTCCTTTTTGAAGTACTGCGGGGTCTCCTCGATTTGCGGGAACGTACGTGCGTCAAAGGTTGCATAGGAGCTGATGCTGCCGTCGGAGAAACTACGGGTCCATCCGTGTTCAAAAACCCAGGTGTGCAACTGTGGCTCCCAATGCACGCTGGTGGCGAAGATGCGCTGGGTCAAGTGGAAGCTGCCGGGGGCAAATTCAAAGACGGTTAGATTGGCAAACTGATTTTTATTCGCGTCGAAAAACTCGTAATCAAAGATTCGCTCTGGCACGCCGGGTTTTTTCTCCCCGAAGATCCACTGCCGGTCCGGACGTAAAAAGGTACGCGGCGGGCGACCTTTGATGATGCTGCGCAGCGCCTCTTGTCTGCGGTTGGCCGTGGGCAGATATAACTGATCGAAACTAAAGAGCGCCACAGACAGGGCAGCAGCAATCAGAAGAATCGGCACAATCATGCGATACAGGCTGATGCCAGTGGCCTTCATGGCCGTTAGTTCATTCGAGCGCTGAAAGAGGCCAAGCGTGACCAATACCGCGATCAGCACACTGAGCGGGGTGATGGTGTAGATCATACTTGGCGTCAGATTCAGTAAATACTCCAGCACTGTGGCCAGAGCCGCGTGGTTGCGGATGATGTCACCCAGCAATTCAAAAAAAGAAAAGATGAGCGAGAGCAAAACAAAACTGACCTCAACCAAAAAGAAATGGGTGAGGAACTCTCGCAGGATGTAGTCGTCGAGAATCAACGGAAAGCCGTTGGCAAGGTTGCGTGGCCGCAGCGCGGGCAGAGCTTCGGATGCGGAAGGTTTGCGGGCGTAAGAGGCGCGCAGTTGTTCCAGCAAATACGCGGCGGGAAAGCGAAGTACTCCACGCGACATTTGCCGCAGCAGCAAAATGCCAAAAGTGGCAAAGAGCAGGTTCGCGCCCCAGACGCCGACAAAGACGCTGAGTTTGCCTTGACGGGCAAGTGCTACGCCTGTGGAGGAAAAAAAGTAATAAAGAAACACTAGAAAAATCGTCAGTACAAAGCCGCTGCTTTTTCCGCCGCGCCGCGAAATCAACCCCAGTGGAATGCCGATGAGCGGCAGCACCAGACATGCCGCAGGATAGGCGAGACGCTTTTCAAATTCGATCAGAAACCAGCGCCCGCCAGGTTGATGTGCCGCGCTGAGCAGTGCACGATTGCTCATGGCAAGCACGGGCGTGTCGCTACGTCCCAAGTGTGGCGCATCCTGCCCCCCCAACTGCACCGGCAGGTCTGTCTCCGCAAAGGTGGAGATGTTGTAGGAGTTGGGATCGCCAGCGATCAGCTCGTGTGTCTGGCCATTGCGCAGGCGCATGCTCAGGGAATGGTTGCCGCCGTTGATGACCGTCGCGCGCTCCGCCGTGGTGATTTTGGGTGCTAGTGGATCCGTAATGTCCGCAAGAAAAACATGCTGCCACACAGAGACGCCACGCGCCGTGCGCACATCTTGCACGTAGAGAACGGAGTTGTGCAGATCCTCATAAAACACACGCGGCTGCACCGCAAAGGATGCCTGTGCATCGCGGATATTTTTTTCGAGTTGCAACAGGGCCGTAGTGGCGCGTGGAGCAAAGTAAAGCGAGTTGGCCAGACTCATGCCCCAGGCCGCCAAAGCCATTATGGCGATAATGCGGACGAACTGAAAGACTCCTATACCGCAGGCACGCATGGCGGTGATTTCGCTGTCCGCTGCCAAGCGGCTCAGACCCAGCAAAATTCCCACTAACGCGGCCATGGGAATGGTAACCGTCAATACATTGGGCAGTGTGAAGAGCACCAGCTCAATGACGTGCGTGAGCGAGGCGCTGTCGCGGACGACCATCTCCAGGATGTGGCCCAGATCGCGCATGAAAAGCACGAAGGTAAACAGAGCCAACCCAATGAAGGTGTGGGAGAGAACTTCGCCGAGAATGTAGCGGGGCAGAATGCGCACGGCCAATATGCCCACAGGCAGCGTGGGATCCGCCTCCAGTGTATCGCTCTGGAGCAGGGAATTTCTTACCGAGGGTTTTTTCCTTCGGGTTGGAAGCGGTAACCCACTCCGCGCACCGTTTGCAAATGGACCGGGTGCGCAGGGTCGTCTTCCATATAGCGACGCAGGCGCACGATGAAGTTGTCGATGGCGCGCGTGTCCGTGTCCTCATGCAACCGCCATACCTGTTCGAGAATCTCTTTGCGCGAGACGGCGCGGTCTGCGTTGCGTACCAAGTGGCGCAGCAGATCGGCCTCCATGAGCGTAAGCCGAATGATTCGCGTGGGCGTGTGCAATTCCAGTTGTTCAAAATCGATATGCTTGCCCGCAAAGTGGAAGACATCGGGGGTACTGGCAGCCGATGCAGTCGCAGCCTCCGGTGCAGCGGGGGCGGGCGTCCAATGCACGCGACGCAGCAGGCCGTTTAGGCGTGCGAGCAGAATGGATAGTTCAAAAGGCTTGGCCAGATAGTCATCGGCCCCGGCGGCAAAACCGTCCAACACATCCTCCGCCCGGCTGCGCGCAGTCAGCATGAGTACGGGGGTGTAGTTTTTCGCTGCACGCAGAGCCGCAGCAACTTCAAAGCCATTTTTTCCCGGCAACATCACATCCAGCACGATGGCATCAAAAGATGCGTTCTCATCGAGCAGCCATTGCAACGCGGTTTCTCCGTCTCCGCACAGAATGACGGCGTACCCCTCTGCCCGCAAGTTGAAGAGCAAGCCTTGGGCGATATGGGTCTCATCCTCCACAATCAGGATGCGGCGGGCAGGCGCGCTTGCTTGTTCGCTCATGCTCCTGGCTCCTGTGTGTGCATTTCGATCCAGCGTGGCAATTGCAATGTGATGGTGGTCCCGTGACCCTCGCCATCGCTGTGCGCTGTGGCCTCGCCTCCGTGCTGGCGACAAATGGTACGCACCAGAAACAGGCCCAGCCCGGTGCCCTTGGCGCGCAGCACGGCCAGGGTGGGCACGCGATAGAAGCGGCGAAAGATGCGCTTCTGATGCGATGGCGCGATGCCGATGCCAGAGTCGGCGATGCGTACCATCACCCAGGCATCGTGCTCCACCGCCACACGCACGCGAATCTGCGGTGCGCCGTGGGAGTACTTGACGGCGTTGTCAAAAACATTCAGTAGTGCGGAACGCAAATCGCCCAGATTGCCCAGTACGGTTGCATCCACAGCATCTGCTTCGGTCTCGATTTGAATGGACTCCGCAGGCAGATGATGTCGCGTGCGTGCCACCTCCGCACACTCCAGCACCAGCGACGGCATGGTGATGGACACGCGCATGGCATCGCTCTCGCGTTGGCCCAGTTCGCCAGCCTTCAATACCTGCTCGACGGTCGCGAGCAGACGCTCACTGTCGGCCAGCATGATCCGGTAGAACTCCTGCCGCTGCGCTTCTTCGACGGGACGGCGTTGCAGCGTTTCCAAATACAGGCGGATCGAGGCGATCGGCGTCTTGAGCTCATGCGTAACTGCGTTCAAAAAACTGTCGTGTTGTTCGTTGCGGCGAATCTCACGCACCAAAAAAATGGTGTTCAACACCAGTCCGGCAATGAGCAAGCTGAAGAAAAAGACGCCGAGAACCAATGGAACCAGTTTGCGCCAGTACAGAATGATCCAACTGATGTTGAGCGCCAAGGCCAGCACGACCAGGCAGGTGCCCAGCGTAATAAAGAAGGCGATGGCTCCGGTGCGGCGGGTAATGTGCATAGGCTGGCAGTGCTTGGAAAAGCCTGATCGCAGTATAGTGGCCAGGCTT
>JAJZMO010000376.1 GCA_021798235.1 Acidobacteriota bacterium
GCCGCACAAGTGCAAACGATTTTTCAAACATGGATGAAGCTCGGCTGGTTGTGTCCGCAAAAAAAGAAAAATTCTCGTTCCCAACGATAGGAGCACACACATGAAAATTCCCAGCAGTCTGCACTGGGTTGTTGCAATTTATGAATACTTCCGCAGCGCAGCCAATTCGCTGCAATCGCCCTTGTTGCTGGCCGTGCGTCTGTACTGGGGCTGGCAGTTTGCGCAAAATGGCTGGGCGAAGCTGCATCATCTCTCCACCATTACGGAGTATTTTGTCAGCCTCGGCGTACCCTTCCCAGCCCTCAATGCTCCCTTTGTTTCTGGCGTTGAGTTTCTGGGGGGAATCCTATTGATTCTGGGCCTGTGTGCGCGCCCTGTAGGATTGGTACTGGCCATCGACATGCTGGTCGCCTATTGGACTGCCGACCGCGCCGCACTGCTCTCCATCTTTCACGATCCGGGCACGTTCTATACGGCTGACCCATATACCTTCTTGTTTGCATCGCTGCTGATTCTTATCTTCGGAGCAGGCTTTTTCTCGCTGGATCGATGGATGCGCAAAGAAGTTACCCCTTAAGCTGTGACCCAAAACACACCTCGATCACAAGTGGAAGAAGATCGTGATCGCAACCACTTCACGGCTCAGAAATAGCTGTGCAAACATCTATTATTTTGAGAAAAATTTCTTGCCTGTCTCATCATTTTTAGCTACGCTAGCAGAGCATATCCAACCATCTCTTCTCTTCCTGCTGGAGATTCCTATCTATGGCCTACGGTGCCCCTGTCGCCCGCAGACGACAGATTCGCTCTAAATATTCGTATCCCTCCCAGAAATCCATACAAGGGTGCGCCCGACTCCTGCTGCTACTTGGCATCGCTGGTGCCGCGCTTCTCACCGGATGCGGCGGTTCCTCTGCCAGCTCAACCGGGCAAGGAACTAGCGGTACTGGCGGAACTGGCAGTTCTGGTGGAACTGGTAGTGGCGGGACCTCCACAGCGCAAGCGAACAGCATCAGCGTGCAGTTTTCCTCCGGCGGCGGTGCCATACCAGTTGCAGTGGCCACGCAGGTTGGATCCGGCGCATGGACGGCGACCACCCTCCAAAACGGGCAATTCACCATCTCCGTTCCATCAGGCACGCAGAATTACGCGTACGCCTATGTGTGCGCGCCCTATGTATCCCAGAGCAATGGCACCGTGACGACAAACGAAACGAATGAATACATCTACGAGCAAAGCGTTCAGGACGGAACCAGTGTTACGGTACCATCCGGTTGCTTTGTCATTCCGAGTACTCCGCCAGCAAGTGAGGAGACAGCGGTAACGCTGAATGTTGATGCAACGGCCATTCCGAACACAACATTCATCGGCATTTCTAGCACATTAGGAGCCGGAAGTATTTCAGGAACTTCTGGAACTGCTCCCATGAACGTATTAAGCGGAACGAGCAATTTTATAGTTGAGGCAATGGACAACAGTTTCGATCCATTGGCCGTTGCTATTCTTCGTTCACAAACGATCCCGGGACAGCTGAATGGCGGCAATCCTGTTGTGCTCAGCGCTGCCAATGCAACGACTTCTACTACTGTGACGTATCAGAATATTCCGAACGGATGGGGATCTCCCTATCTTTTTGCTAACTTTTTCACTTCAGATGGAGTCGGCCTCATTGTCACGCCCCTACAATTCTCTTCCGGGGACATGTACTACGCCATCCCAACATCGCAAGTACAATCTGGAGATTATTATTCGTTTTCCCTAGTCATAAACAGCGCACCCACTACTCCCCTAAACACGTATAGCGCTGTAGGTTCCATTATCAATACTCCCGCAACAAGCGCGCCGACGTCCTTTGCGTTCCCTGCCCCACTCCCAGCTTCCGATGCTGCCCCAACAGCCGCAGCATTGCCCACTTTCAACGTTGCCTACCCAGGCTTCTCGGATACGAGTCTTACATCCACCGGTGTGTATGGCTCGATTCAGTGGCCTACCTATGTGTCCAACAATCCACCACAATCCATTTATAGTCTCGTTGTCAACGCAACCTCGACATACTTGAATGGTGCTACAACTTTGACCGTACCCAACCTTGCAACGGTTCCAGGATTTATTTCCGCACCCAGCAGTGGCACCGGTGTTTCCTGGTATGCAGGTGCCTATGGGGAAAGTTATCCTATTGTGTCGCCTGCACCCACAACCAGCAAGTATTCCTATGCGTTACTCGTTGGAACGTATACAACTCCGTAGATTTTCTGCACACTATCCATGCCTGCGCAGCTCTTCGCGCAGGGTTTGATTCAACGCCATGGCCTGCTGGGTTCCCCGACGCAGCAGGCTGAGCCATTCTTGGCTCTCTGGGGGCAGTTCCGCAAAATTGCTGAGCAGATACTCCGCTTGCACAACGACCTCCAACGCATTGCCCAGATCATGCAGCAACGCACGCAATCGCTCGGCGATCTGCGCAGGAATCGCGCCATCGGGCGACGGGTGTGGCGTGGCGGCGGGTGGGTTCTTCATAAATGCGACCTCGTGTTGCAGTCATCCTACACGGCTGCCCCGTATGCCGGGCAAGGATTTTTCGCGCGTTACGGAGCGAAACCGCTGCAGTTGACTCTTGCCGCTGACGTTGTATGATGAAAGAGTACTGTTCGTTCAACAGGCCTGTTGAACGCTTTCTCCAGATGCCGAAGTGGCGGAATTGGCAGACGCGCATGGTTCAGGTCCATGTACTCGCAAGGGTGTGGGGGTTCGAGTCCCTTCTTCGGCACCAAATCTGAGAGCAGCACATCCCAAAGAAAATTCCAGATACAGCGCAGTTCGCATTGCTTTTGCGCATGTTTGGGGCCAAGCTCCCCAGGCAGGCTAACGTTTTGATCCCCGACGCTATCCGCAAAGAACGCGGCGGAAATGGGGCATCTGAGATTTTGTTCCTACTTGGACAGGAAAATACACGGCACGCTTACTGCACTTTGCCCTGCGGACGCAGGCGACCCATCTCCACCGCGCACGCCACGGCATTGAGTGCGGTCAAGCGTAGATTGTCCACGGCAATCCACAGCCAGAAGCGCGTACCTGCGCCCTGGCCCGCAGCTGGCCGCAGCAGCGCGGTGACGGACTCATTGCCCGTAATGCCAACGTTCCCCGGAGCTTCGGCCAACTCGGTCAGCACCTCGACATGTTCGCCGGCTAGCGCTTGTTGCAGCGTTGCGAGCGAAGTTGCCGTCTCCATCTCGACCGCAACCGAGAGCACAGAGCCATGGAAGACGGGAGCCTGAGCCACCTGCAACGCCAACTCTGGCAGCTTGCCACAAGCTAGCGATGCGTAGTGGCGCTCAATGGTCTCGGCGATGCGCACAGGCTGCACTTGGCCTTCCTCATCCAAAGCGATGGCAAGGTTGAAGGCGGCCTGCGCGCCAAAGACATCCTGCGGTAGCGATTGGAAGGAAAGCAGATTTACGGTCTGCTGATGCAGTTCGAGAATGGCAGCATTGCCATGCTCCGAGGCAGAAAGCAGCAGCGTGGCCCACAGTGCGCGTAGCGGAATGGCCGCCTGCAGGCGCGCAGCCAGCAGCGCCAGCGACAAAGCCGCCGGATGCGCTGGAACCGCCGCCACCGTTTGCAGATCGGGGAGCAGCGCATGCGCAGCAGTGCCCCACTCTGCCGCCAGCCAGGGAGCCAGCACGCGCGTGCCCGGCTTGGACTCCAGTGCTCCGCTGAGGTCAACCACACAAGCACCCGCTTTGCGCGCGGCTTGCCAATGCTTTTCGGTGATCTCTGGGAGCGCCGCAAAAAAAACGACATCGCAGCCACGAAAGGACTCCGAATCAATGCGCTGCACAAAGGTGACGGACTCCCCTGTACTTTCCAGCTTGCCCAGCGCGGCTTCGTCATCCATCAAGATCACTTCTGTCGCTGCAAAGACAGAGGCGGCAAGCACCTCATTCAACTCTTTGCCCAGCAAGGTAGCTGCGCCAACGATGGCTATTTTTTTCGGTGTGGATTGCATTCGACCTGTCCGTTATTTGTTTCCGTCGCTGGCTGGCTGTGACGGAGATTGGATTGCCTGCTCTTGCGTGTGCTGAGAACGGCGCCAGCGCTGCTGCCAGGAGTAGGCCATGCGCGCGAAGATACCAGAGAACATGTAGCCCAGCGCGAGAATAAAAAGCATCGTCTGCGAAAACAACACCACCACGCAAACGGTAGCGCCAATCAAAACAAGAATCTGAAAGGGATGTCGATTGGCGAGATTGATCTCTTTGCCGCTCCAAAAACGCCAGGTACTGACCATAAGAAATCCGATCAGGCCCACCATCAGCATCCACCCACCGGCCACCCAGCCGTTAAAGACCGGTGTGCCACCAAAGAAATGGACAATGGCCGCAATCGCGCCCGCAGCAGCGGGAATCGGCATACCCACAAAATATTTTCTGCCCGGACGGCCTGGATTTTTCGGCGTTGCGTCGGAGCTGATATTGAAGCGCGCCAAGCGACAAGCACCACAGATGAGATATAGAAAGCAAACCAGCGCGCCCACGCGGATTAACTTCTCGCGCAAGAGCGCATCCATCGTGATCGGCAACATGCGAAAGCCCCAGGTATAAGCCAGAACGCTGGGCGCAACCCCAAAGGTGATTACGTCGGCCAGCGAGTCCAACTCGCGGCCAAAGTCGCTGGTGGTATTGGTCATGCGCGCGATGCGTCCGTCGATCGCGTCGAAGGGAATGGCCGCGCCAATGGCCAGCGCAGCGTAGTCAAAGTGGTGCGGCTCCAGCGCAGACCCCAACATGCACTGCGCAATGGCGTAGTAACCAATGGCAATGTTGCCCGCTGTAAACAGCGACGGCAAAATAAACATGCCGCGCCGCGCAGGCTGATGGTTGCGCGTGGATGCGCTGCTCATTCTGCCGCACTCCGCATCTGCGCTGCGGCTGCCGCTGCCCCCAAGGTTCCGCTACTCGGCAGCTTAGCCAAAATGGATGCACCGCCACACACATGATCCCCGACGGCAATCTGCAACACCCCTGCCGCCGGGAGAAAAACATCCACGCGCGAGCCAAATTTAATCAGGCCCACACGCTCACCGCGCGCCACGCGGTCCCCAACTTTTTTCTGGAAGACGATGCGCCGCGCCAACAAGCCGGCAATCTGCGTAAAGACAACCTTGACGCCATCGTCGCCAACCACCTCGGCGCGATTCTGCTCATTCTGCTCCGCAGATGCGGGATTCATCGCATTCAGAAACAAGCCTTTTTTGTACTGCACGCTCTGGATGGTTCCCGCGATGGGCGTGCGGTTCACATGCACGTTGAAGACATTGAGAAAGATGCTGATGTGGTGCAGTTGCTCCTGGCCGACAACGATGCTGCGAATGGCCGTCACCTTGCCATCTGCGGGCGACACCACCCAGCCATCGCCGTCGGGAATGCTGCGCTCTGGATCCCGAAAGAACCAGAGGAAAAAGGCCGCCAGCAACAGCGGCAATGCGCAGAAGACGAGTGCGTGCGTCAGCACCCACACCAAGGCTGCGACCGCAGCCAGACCCAAGCCGTAATAGTATCCGTCCCGTACCATGCGTACTTGTGATTATACGGATAGCACCGCTGCACTCGCAGCGCTGCCTGCATGTTTTTTATATCGCGGCTTGCGGCGGACGCTACCGATTCCCCATGGCCTCCATGCGATCTTTCACGCGCAGCTTCAGCTTCTTCAGGCGCACCGCTTCCAGCCGGTCATCTTCCGTTGGATAGGGTTTGGCAAGAATGGCTTCCAGTTGCGCGGCGTAAATGTGATGTTCCTCAGCCATGCGGCGGGGGTCGCCGTAGATGGCCCTGAAGTCCTGATGCAATGAGACTTCCATCTGCAAAAGCACCTCCAGAATTTGACTGGAGGCCACGGTACCACCGGCGACACGATTGGGCAAGCGCAAATTTTCAACAGGAAATAGCGGCCCCGGCCTTTGCGATCCATGTCATTTGCAATGCGTCGTCTACAGGATGGCTATAGTAAGCTGGGCGTCGCCCCACGACCACAAAACCCAATCGCTCGTACAGGCGAACTGCCGACGCATTGCCTGCGCGCACCTCCAAACGCAGGCAGTCAGCGCGATGCTCCCCACACCATGCCTGCACGCACGCAACCAAAAATTGGCCAATGCCCTGCCGCCGCTGAGAGGGATCCACGGCCATATTTTCCAGTTCACATTCGCCGGTCTGCTCTGCGCGGAGTAGGGATGCAACGGCGAAGCCAGTCAAGTGCTCGCCACGCCATGCGCAAAAAATTGTGCGTTGAGGGTTCGAGTTGGAGGCTGCTGCGAAGATCGCCGCATATGTGGAGCGCGACCACTGCGCGCACTCCAATGCAGCCTGTTGGATGGCGAGGATCCCATTCAAGTCCGCAGGGGTTCCAACTCGAAAGGAAATTTCCTGCGAAGGGGCAGCCATCAACGGCTATCCTAGCGCCGAGGCAAGCTGAGGCACCTGCGCGCGCGCAAACAACTCTGCGTCGGAACGGCGCAGGTAGTTGGCATCGAGCGTGGCCACATTGGCAAAGCGCTCCTCGTGCCAGCAGCGCGCGGCCAAGGTAAGCATTGGTTCCAGGGTCGAGGCAACCACCGCGACGCCCTCCAACTCTGCCAAGGCCGATGCCACAGATTTTTCCGCAACAATGCAACCGCCGTTGCGGCTGGCACCGACAAGTGCGGAACGCAATGTGGCCGCAGTCTCCAGCGACTCCGAGACGCACTCCCACCCCGCGTGACGATAGATGCCGAAATAAAATTCACCGCGCCCGGCATCCAGCACGCTGTAGACTTGGCGTGCTTCCGGGTTGCACTCCACAGCGGCTGCGGCCATCACGGCAAGTCGGGAAAGCGCCAACACCGGCTTGTCCAGCGCCTCCGCCATTCCCTTCACCGCGCTCAGGCCCACGCGCAATCCCGTGAAGGAACCGGGGCCATTCACCACAGCAAGAGCATCCAAATCCGTCAGAGCCAAGTGATTTTCCTGGAGCATCTCGGCAACGGCTGGAATCAGCCGCGTGGAAAATTCACGCCCAGGCAATGATGCGCTGCTCAACAGAGCCAGCGTTCCATCGGCATCGCTTTGCGCCAAGGCAACCGTGCCCGTTGTTCCCGCCGTATCCAATGCCAAAAGTCTCATGCCACCACCTCTGCGCTCTGGCAGATTTCCATCAACACGCCCCCGGCGCTCGACGGATGCACAAAGAAGTACAACTGTCCGTCTGCGCCAATATTCAACGCATCGGAGACCAAGCGCATGCCCGCAGCCTTCATTTCCGCAAACACGTCGGCGATGTCGTCCACCTGCAGGGCCACGTGATGTAGTCCCTCGCCACGCCGATCGAGAAAGCGCCCAACCACCGAATCTTCGCCCAGAGGCTCCAGCAATTCAATGCGACTCTCGCCCGTCTGGATCATGGCCACGCGCACCTGCTCGTGCGGAACCTCTTCAGAAGGCCCAACCTGCATGCCTAACAATTCATAAAACATGCGCGCCCGGTCCAAATCACGCACGGCAATCCCCAGATGATCGATTCGAAACTCCGCCACTCTTCACCTCAATACATGGCTACCGGTTACAAACCATCCCCGCCCGCACAGACAGGCAAGGCCAACCCCCAGCGACGATACGGACATTTTCTGTGCAAATCAATTAACTACGGATGCACCCCCTCCTTGGACAAAAAGGATCGAGATTTTGAGGGCTTGCACCCTCGCACGCACCCAATGGTTGGACGCGGTGCGGCGAAAAAAGTTTTTAAAGGAAGGAAAAATTCAGGGCTTAGGAGCCGCTGCCCATCAATTGCATCGTAACCATCACAAGCGTCAAACCGATGACAATGATGGCCGTGGCCCAGGCCAGACCGTTGAACCAGAGGCCGTTGGTATGTTTGCCCATCAATTCTTTTTTGTTGATCAGCCGCAGCATGAAGATCAAAATCACCGGCAGCAAAACGCCGTTGAGCACCTGGGAAAGAATGATGAATTTCACCAGCGGAAAATGCGGCCACAACACGATACCTGCTCCGGTAAGAATGAGCAGCGTGTAGAAACCATAAAAGAAGGGCGCTTCGCGGAAGCGTTTGTCCAAGCCAGACTCAAAGCCCAACCCTTCGCAAACGGTGTAGGCCGTCGACAGTGGCAGAATCGACGCGGCAAAGAGCGAAGCGTTGAACAAGCCCGCCGCAAAAAGTATAAAAGCATACTGGCCGGCCAGCGGCTTCATGGCTTCGGCAGCGTCCGAGGGAACCTGAATCGATCCCAGCCCATGGACAAAGAGCGTGGCCGCGCAGGCCACCACAATGAACCAGGCGACGATGTCGGTAAAGAAGGAGCCTACGATCACATCCAGCCGCGAGGCTCCATACTGCCGCACGGTAATTCCCTTTTCCACGATCGAGGATTGCAGATAAAACTGCATCCACGGCGCAATGGTGGTGCCAATGACACCAATCGTCATGTACACGTACGCGGAGCTATGCCAGACCGAACGCGGCGGCATCTGGACGGTAGCCAGCCAGGCCGTGTGCCAGCTGGG
>JAJZMO010000065.1 GCA_021798235.1 Acidobacteriota bacterium
AGATGATGGCGACAACGGCGATTCACTTTGACCGTGGGCATGCGCTGAACGGATTTGGATGGGTGACGGGGATCTGGGAAGTGTCGATTGGGCACGATGAGGATCTGGCGTGGTGGCTGCAGTCGATCAAGGAGAGATGGCCGGATACGCAGGTGATTCCGGAAGGCGAATTTGGCCTGAAGTGGCGGGCGCATTTTCCGAATAACGATGGGCTGAACTACCGGTTTGTGGAGAAGGGGACGGGCGCGCCGGGTTCGGAGAAGGATTTGGAGATTCGGTGGTACATGAATCAGGAGTTCCGGCTGGCGCTGCTGCGGAACTGGTTGAAGGAGAGCCCGTACATGGCGATTGACTTTACGCGGTATGACCTGCCGGCGCATGAGCCGCAGGACTTGCAGCGGGACTGGAACCTTATGAATGTGCTGAACCAGAAGGGGACGCGTCCACAGGACAAGCCGAAGCGGCTGCATGAGCTGCCGCTGGAGGATCAGGGGATGATTTATGCAAGGTATCCGGAGCTGAAGAAGTGGGCGTGAGGGGGACGGAGAACTGCAGGTTCCTCGGGTGCGCCTGGCGCGATGGATCGCGCCAAACTTCGGTGGAATGACAATCCTGGATTAAGGAAATGATGAAGGTGTTTAGAACTCCCAGCGGAGGAGGGCAGCGCCAACGGTGAAGCCCGCGCCGACGCTGGCGACGAGGATGAGGTCGTTCTTTTTGAGGCGGCCGTCGTCGCGGGCAGTTTGCATGGCGAGGGGGATGGTTCCGGCGGTGGTATTGCCATAGCGGTCGATGTTGATGACGACTTTTTCGGGTGGGAGGGCGAGGCGCTCGGCGCAGGACTCGATGATGCGGCGGTTGGCCTGGTGGGGGATGAAGCAACTGAGGTCAGAGCCGGTTAGGCCGTTGCGTTCGAGGACGCGAGTGGTGGCTTCGGCCATTTTGCGGACGGCGAATTTGTAGACGGCCTGGCCGTCCTGATGGACGTAGTGCATTCGTTTGTCGATGGTTTCGTGGCTGGGCGGATTGAGGCTGCCGCCGCCGGGCATATAGAGGGAGCAGCCGCCGGAGCCGTCGATTTCATGGAGGTAGTCGATCATGCCGATTTCGCCGGGTTCAGCGGGCTCGATGAGGACCGCGCCGGCGCCGTCGCCGAAGAGGACGCAGGTGGTGCGGTCGGTGTAATCGAGGATGGAGGACATGGTGTCGGCGCCGATGACGAGGACCCTGGAATGGGCGCCGGACTCGACGAGTTTGCAGCCGACCTGCAGGGCGTAAACGAAGCCGGAACAGGCTGCGGAGAGGTCGAATCCCCAGGCGCCGGTGGCGCCCAGCTTGTCCTGGACGAGGCAGGCCGTGGCGGGGAAGAGCATGTCCGGGGTGACGGTGGCGACGATGATGACCTCGACGTCAGTGGGTGCGATGCCGCGCTTGGCGAGGCAGATGCGGGCGGCTTCGACGGCCATGTCGCTGGTAGCCTGGCCTTTATCGAGGATGTGGCGCTCGCGGATGCCGACGCGGGAGGTGATCCATTCGTCAGTGGTGTCGACCATTTTCTCGAGGTCGGCGTTGGTGAGGACGCGAGGTGGGACCCAGGTCCCCAGAGCACTGATTTTTGCCCGACGCGACGAGGGTGGGCGCACTTCGAGAGTCAAAGCTACTCCTCCGATCAGAAAAAGCAGAAGCTGCTGGTAAAGAAGTATTTTCGCCCAGCAATGCGTTCAAGTACAGCCGGTGACATTGGCTGGAGAAGACGGGCGGTTCTTTGGATGGAATCACAAGGTGAATGTAACCAAGCTCCGTTTTCGGTGTCAGATGAGTAGACTGAAGTGAGGAGATGGTTATGAAGACGAGAAATAGCCGTATTTCGCCGTCTGAGATTACTCCCAGAGAAATTTTCATGAACCGCCGTAAGTTCATGGTGGGCGCAGCAGCCGCAGGAGTGGGGCTGGCCGCCGCGGGGAGCGTTCTGGGTGCGTTTGGGCCGGAAAAGAAGGTGATGGCCGCAAACACGCTGCAGACGGTGCCGAGCCAGTGGAACGGAAAGGGCTTGCAGGAGACCTCATTCTACGACATCACGCACTACAACAACTTTTACGAGTTCGGGACGAGCAAGAGCGATCCGTCGAAGTACGCGTGGAAGCTGAAGACGGAGCCGTGGACGGTTGAAGTGGACGGGCTGGTTCACAAGAAGAAGACCTTCGACATGGATGCGCTGATGAAGCTGAGCCCGCTGGAGGACAGGGTGTACCGGTTCCGGTGCGTGGAAGCATGGGCGATGGTGATTCCGTGGGTGGGGTATTCGCTATCGAAGCTGATTGACGCGGTTCAGCCGCTTTCTTCGGCGCGGTATGTGGAGTTTGTGTCGGTGGATCGGCCGAGCCAGGAGCCAGGAATCATGAACGTGTCGATTCCATGGCCGTATAGGGAAGGGCTGCGGATGGATGAGGCGATGCATCCGCTGACGCTGCTGACGGTGGGGCTGTACGGGCAAGTGCTGCCGAATCAGGACGGTGCGCCGGTGCGGATTGTGGTGCCATGGAAGTACGGGTTCAAGTCGCCGAAGTCGATTGTGAAGATTCGGTTTGTGAAGAACCAGCCGCAGACGACATGGAGCTTGATTGCTCCGAGCGAGTACGGGTTTTATTCCAATGTGAACCCGAATGTGGACCGGGTACAGTGGAGCCAGAAAACGCAGCGAGTGATTGGGGCGCCAATCTGGAAGCAACTGGAACCGACGCTGATGTTTAACGGCTATGGCGACGAAGTGGCAAGCCTGTACAAAGGCATGAACCTGAGCCGCTACTACTGAGAACCGGAAACAGGATCGAGAAAAGCCGCTGATGCCGAAATGGGCAATTGCAATCCTGAAGACTGCCGTGCACCTGGCGTGTCTGTTGCCGGTGGCGTGGCTGGTGTGGGGGGCGTACAAGAACACGCTGGGGCCCGACCCGACGCATACGGTGACCTTCTTTACGGGGCGGGGTACGTTGCGGCTGCTGGCGATTACGCTGGCGATTTCGCCGATACGGAAGTTATTTCCGAAGCGGCTGGGGTGGCTGATCCGGTTTCGGCGGCTGGTGGGGCTGTACGCGTTCTTTTACGCATGCCTGCATTTGCTGACGTATGTATGGCTGTATGCGGGCTTCAATGTGCAATACATGGTGGCGGACATCAGCAAGCGGAAGTTCATTACGGCGGGGCTGACGGCCTGGCTGCTGCTGCTGCCGCTGGCAGTGACGTCGACCTCCTGGTGGATAAGGAAGATGGGCGGCAAACGGTGGAACCGGCTGCACATGCTGGTGTATGTGGCGGCGATTGCGGGGCTGGTGCATTACTGGTGGGGCGTGAAGCCGGGCGTGTGGCGTCCGCTGGACATAACGCTGATTATTGGCGGGATTCTGCTTGCGAGGCCGCTGATTGCGGTGTGGAAGCGGCGGGAAGCTCCGGTGGTGGTGAAGATCGGTGGATAGCTTTCAGCTGTTAGCTTTTTTGGTCGCTGGAGACTTCCTCAGCGAAGATTCGCGGGCTTTGCCGAGGGGTTTGGTCATGCGGACGAAGTGGCAGGGCATGGTGACAGGACCGATCATTTCCGGTGGGATGGGTTCGGCTCCGGAGATGGCATAGCCGAGGCGCTGGTAATAGGCCGGGAGTTCTTCGCGGACATTGACGATGGTGAGATCCATGTGATGGGCGCCGAGCTCACGGGCGTATTCTTCGGCGGCGACGACGAGGCGGGTGCCGAGGCCGGACTTCTGGCGGGCGGGGTCGACGGAGAGCAGCCCGAGGTAGGCGCGATCACCTTTTAATTCGACGAAGACGCAGCCGTCGATGTGGTCTTGCTGTTCGGAGACGAGGAAGCGGCCGCGGTGGAAGTATTCGCGGGTGGCTTCGGGGTTGAGGCGGTCGTTTTTCTTGAAGAATTTTTCGACGGCGAAGGCTCGATTGATGAGGTCCATGAGGGTGGGGAGATCGGATTCGGTGGCGAAGCGGAGGTCGGTCATGGGAGTGTGAACAGCCTGAAATCAGGGTAAAACAACGCGGGGTGGAGTTCCCGAAAAGAAAAAGCGCGCCGGCAAGGCGCGCTTGGTGATTCTGGATGAGATTTAGTGGGAGGCGCTGGGGTTTTCGTTGGCGGCGAGCTTGGCGGCATCGGCCTTGAGGGCACGCTGCTCGAGGGCATCAGCCTGCGGCAGGAGGCCAAGGGCAGTCTGAATCTCCGGATCCCAGTTGTCGACGACGACCTGTCCGCTGCGGTAGCCGAAGCTGGAAACGAAAATCTGCGACTTGATGGTGGTTTTGAGCCAAGGGAGGACGCCGTTGATGTTGGCCGGCGTGAACGCAATGTTCTTCGACTTGAGGAAGTTCTGGAAGTCGTTGAGGACGGCGTCGTTGACCTCGAAGTCGCGCGTGACCTTGTGGTCGACGACGTAGTGCTCGGCGAAGCGCTGGAAGACGTAGTGCGCGAGCAGCAGATTCTGGAAGTCGTTGTACTTGAGGGGGGTGAGTTCTACGTCGGGCGTGATGCCGCCACCGCCGTAGACGGTGCGGCCGGAGTCAGTGAGGTAGACTTTGCGGTCTTTCTTGTTCTGGTCGCCATGGTCGACGTAGTAGTAGTCGTAGAGCGAAACACCTTTGTAATTGCGCTGGATGAGGCGTCCGCTGGGCGTGTAGTAGTGATACGTCGTGAGCGTGAGGCCGGTGTTGTAGGAGAGCCTGTAGACGGTCTGGACGAGGCCCTTGCCGAAGGTGGTCTGGCCGGCGACGAGAGCGCGGTCGTGATCCTGGAGGGCGCCTGTGATGATTTCAGCGGCGGAGGCGGTACCGTGATTGACGAGCACGACGATGGGGAAGTCGGCGCCGTGGTTGCCGTGGGTGGCGCGATAGATTTCTTCAGGGTAGGCGCGGCCGCGCTGCGAGACGATGATTTGCCCGCGCTTGAGGAGATGGTCGCAAACGCTGACGGCTTCGACGAGGACGCCGCCTGGGTTGTTGCGGAGGTCGATAATGAGGCCCTTCTGGTGCGGAACGCTCTTGAGGGCGTCAGCGAATTCGCGGCCGGTGGTTTCCTGAATCTGCTTGATGTGAATGTAGGCGATGCCGGGGCGGATTTCGTAGGCGACGTCGATGCTGGGGTTGGGGATTTCGTCGCGGGTGAGGGCAAAGATGAGCGGCTTGGGCGACCCGATGCGGTCCATGGTGACATGGACGGTGGTGCCCTTGGCTCCTTTGAGGAGGTTGGCGACGTCAGAGGAGGACATGCCAGCGGTGGATTTGCCGTCGATGGCCATGATGACGTCACCGGGATGGATGCCGGCCTTCCACGCGGGTGAACCCTCCATTGGATAAACGACGACGATGCGTGAGGTGCCGTGGATGAACTGGGGCTGGATGAGCATGCCGACGCCGTAGTAGTGGCCGCCTTCATCCTGCTGCATGGCCGCAAAGGCCTTGGGATCAAAGAAGCTGGAGTGAGGGTCGAGGGTGCGCAGCATGGCCGGAATGGCGCCGTCGTAGATGATGTTGCTGGGCATCTTTCCGGTGACGGGGTCGGCGTAGTTTTTGGCGACGATCTGATAAACGCTGCTGAACTGCTCGAGACTCTTGCGGAAGGCGGACTGATTGTCGGGGGACTGGGCACCGACGCGATGGCTGAGCAGGAGGCCGCCGAGGCCGCAAACGGTGAAGAAAACGACGAGAGAAAAGACGGTGCGGCGAGCTGCAGATGACATTCGGACGCGGAATCCTTGGGGCCCTGAATAGAGCTCTGATGCGTGCAGTATAGCATCCAGGCAGGGAGGGACGCGCTGCCGGAGCTGCGATGAACAAGGGGCGGAACGGTTCATTGGCTTTCGTGGGACGAGGCGTTTACTATCTGGAGAAGCGCTGCCTGACAACTTCAGCACGGAATTGTGCCGCGGAGTGGAGCGGGCGTGCTCCTATTGGGATTGTGATTGTGATGAAGCTTCGATCGTTACCGATTCGTGCGATGCTGGCCACCGGACTGGCCATCGCCGTGATACCGAGTTATGGACTAGGCCGCCGGGCCGAGGCCGATAACCCGAGCGTGCAGAACAACAGCAATCCGCTGCCGTACCCGGGCACAGTAGTAGAGCAGATTGTGGCGCGTGTGGATGACCGTGTGATTGACACCTCAGACTACGCGCGCGCGGAGAAAGAAGTTGAGCAGGATGCGAAGCGGCAGGACATGACGCCGGAACAATTGGCGCATGAGAAGAAGGATTTGCTGCGGAACCTGATTGACGAGCAACTATTGCTGGCCAAAGGCAAGCAGCTTGGGATTACGGGCGAGGACCAGCTGATTCGGCAGCTGGACGAGATTCGCAAGCAGAACCATCTGAAGTCGATGCAGGCGCTGCAGAATGCCGTAGAGTCGCAAGGGCTTTCGTGGCAGGACTTTAAGCAGCAGATCCGGCAGAACATAATTCGCTCGGAAGTGATCCGGCAGAAAGTGATGCCGAATATCCGGATCAATCCGGAGGAGGTGCAGGCCTACTACGACCGGCACAAGTCTGAGTTTGAGCATCCTGAGCAGATTCGTCTGAGCGAAATTCTGATTCCGACGCCGAATCCGGATGACGCGGCGCAGGTGGCGCAGGCAAAGCAGAAAGTTGACGCTATCTACAAGCAACTGAAGGGCGGAGCGAATTTCGCGAAGCTGGCGAAGGCGGATTCACACGGCCCGAGGGCGAGCCAGGGCGGCGACCTTGGGGTGTTCAAGAAGGGGCAACTGGCGCCGGAACTGGAACAGGACACGTTCTCTCTGAAAGCAGGGCAGTTTACCAAGCCGATTCAGACGCGGCAGGGGTGGATCATTCTGGCAGTGACGCAGCACGAGAATGCGGGCGTGGCGCCGCTGGATCAGGTGCAGAACCAGATCATGAACACGATCGGGGACAGAGAGATGCAGCCTGCGCTGCGGCAGTACCTGTCGAAGCTGCGGGAAGAAGCGTACATCGATATTCGCCCGGGATATACGGATACGGGGGCGACGGCGAACGAAATTAAGCCGATTTACAGCGCATACCTGCCACCCTCGGCAAAGAAGAAAAAGAAGCCGCATTTCGAGCGGAGAAGATTTGAGGCCAAGCGGGCAAAATACCGGCGGAAGGAAAAACTTGGCACCGAGAAACTGGGCAAGCGCGAAAAGATTCGCTATGGCCAGGCACCGCGTGAAGCTCTACCACCAGCACTGAACCAGACTGACCTGAACAGCGAGAATGGGCAGGAGGCGGCGAGCAATGTGCCGCAAGCCGGGATGAACAACCAGAACCAGGAAAACCGGAAACCGAGGAAGGTTCGGTACTCGAGCCTGGCGGAGCGGCGGCGCGTGGCCCGCGAGCGGAAGAAGGAAGAAGCAAGGGCGAAGAAGCTGAAAAAGAAGAATGCAAATTCGCACTATCCGGTACCGGTAGAAGGCAAGCTGGCGCAGGCGACGCAGGAAGTGCAAGAGTCGTCGCTTGGCCTGGGCGGCGCGACCAAGAAGAAGAAGACAGCGCATCCCATGCGCAGCGGGCCGAAGCGTCGCTACTCGACGGTGGAGTTGAAGAAAGAAGCGGAACAGAAAAAGAAGCAGCAGGCAGCTTCGAGCACGACGTCTGGTTCCGGCGGTTCGAGTACACAGCAATAAGCCAAACAGGACACACAACAGATGAAAGAGCCGATGGTCGCCGATCTTGGACGTTTCGAGAATCAGACGACCACCGGCTTTTTCTGCGTTGCGCAGAAGAGCGTGCGCAGCAAGAAGGACGGCGCGCCGTACCTGGCGCTGACGCTGGCCGACAGCAGCGGCCAGATTGAATGCCGGATGTGGGATCCGGGCGACGTGGGCGAGTTTGCGCAGGGCGACGTTGTGAAGATTCGGGGGCAGGTGAGCCGTTACCAGGACCGGCTGCAGATCACGATCGATAAGCTGCGCAAGGCCGGGGCGGGTGAGTATTCACCGGCGGATTTTGTTCCAGCGACAGAGCGCGACGTGGAGACGATGTGGGCCGAGTTGCAGAAGTGGGTTGCCACGATGGAGGACGGCGACCTGCAGCGGCTGGCACAGGCGTTTCTGGACGATGCGGGGATTGCGGCTGCGCTGCGCGAGGCTCCCGCAGCGAAGGCATTGCATCATGCCTGGATCGGCGGGCTGCTGGAACACATTCTGTCGCTGATGAGCGTGGCGGATGCGGTGGTCGGGAAATATCCGGGGGCGAACCGGGACCTGCTGCTGACGGGCGTGTTGCTGCATGACATCGGCAAATTGAAGGAGCTGCGCTGGGGCACGAGCTTTGAGTACACGCTGCCGGGTCAACTGCTGGGGCACATCACGATGGGCATAGGGATGGTGGAAGAGAAGATTGCGGCGATGGGGAGTTTTCCGGAAGAGAAGCGCGTGCTGGTGGAGCACCTGATCCTGAGCCACCACGGGCGGTACGAGTTTGGCTCGCCGAAGCTGCCCATGATTCCGGAGGCGATTTTGCTGCACTATCTGGACGACATGGACGCGAAGATGCAGACGATGCAGGCCGAGTTTGCGCGCG
>JAJZMO010000108.1 GCA_021798235.1 Acidobacteriota bacterium
ATGCTCTGGTCGATCTGGTCGCAGAGCTTGGCGGTTTCTTCAATGCGCATGCCGGTCTGCGCGCGCACGTGCAGCTTGAACTGGCCGCCATCCACGTCGGGAAAAAAGTCCTGGCCCAGCCAGGGCAACAGGACAAGAATCGTCAGCGCGCACACGGCAAAAAAGCCCACGATGAAGAGCTTGCGCCGCTCCAAACAAACCGCCAGTAGATCCCGATAGCCGCCACGCAAGCGCTCAAATCCATCTTCAAAGCGCATCTGCCAGCGCACGAAGGGATTGCGGCTGGCGCGCCTGCGCTCCACGTGTCCTTCCACATGCACGTGCAGCATGGAGCGTGCCATCGTGGGCACCACTGTGCGCGAAAGCAGGTAGGAGGCCAGCATGGCGAAGACCACGGCCTCTGCCAAGGGAACAAATAAGTAGTGCGCCACGCCGCCCAAAAAGAACATGGGCACAAAGACAATGCAGATCGACAGCGTGGAGACAAAGGCAGGCACGGCGATCTCCGATGCACCGTCTAAAATCGCCTGTTCAATTTCCTTGCCCATCTCCAGATTGCGGTTGATGTTTTCGATTTCCACCGTTGCATCATCCACCAGAATGCCCACGGCCAGCGCCATGCCGCCCAGCGTCATAATGTTGATCGTCTGGCCCAGAATGCCCAGCGCGATGAACGAGACCAGAATCGACAGCGGAATGGAAACAGCGATAATCAACGTGCTGCGCCAACTGCCCAGAAAGAGCAGGATCATCAGCGCCGTCAGCAGCGCGGCCAGAATCGCCTCGCGCACCACGCCGTTGATGGCACCGCGCACGAAGATGGATTGGTCGGCCAGCGGCACAATGCGCAACGCCCGCGGCAATCCTGCTGCGGCCAAAGGCAAAATCGCGCGCACGCGGGAGATGATGTCCAGCGTGGAGGCATCGCCCGTCTTCAAGATTGTCATCAAGGCTGCGCGGTGTCCGTCGACGCGCACGATGTTCGTCTGCGGAGGAAAACCATCGCGCACGTGTGCCACATCGCGCAGATAGACCGTGGCTCCATTCACAGTGCGAATGGGCATATTGTTCAATTGTTCGATCGTGCGGGGCGCGCTGTTGGTTTCAATCTGATACTCAAACAGGCCCATCTTTTCCGTGCCCGAAGGCAGAATCACGCTCTGCGCATTGACGGCGTTGACCACATCTGCCGGAGAAAGGCCGCGTGCCTGCAAAGCGGCTGCGTCCAGGTCCACCTGCACCTGACGCAGCTTGCCGCCATAGGGAAAGGGAATGGATGCGCCCTGGACCGTGGCCAATTGCGTGCGAAGAAAACTATTGCCCAAATCGAAGAGTTCCTGCTCGCTGATGCCGGTGCCGGACATGCCCAGTTGCAGCACCGGCACGCTGGATGCGTTGTAGGTCAAAATCAGCGGCGGTACCGTGCCCTGGGGAAAGTGGCCGAGCAGCGTCTGAGAAATCGCCGTCACTTCGGCTACCGCCGCCTCCACGTTTGTGCCCGGGTGGAAGTAAATCTTCACTACGGCAATCCCGGTGATTGTCTGCGACTCGATGTGCTCAATGTTGTTGACGGTGGTCGTCACCGCGCGCTCGAAGTTGCTGGTGATGCGCCCGGACATCTCCGCCGGAGACAATCCACTGTAGCTCCACACCACGCTGACGACGGGAATATTGATGTTGGGAAAAATATCCGTGGGCGTGCGCAGAATGGTGAAGACGCCCAGTATCAGGATCAAAATGGCTAGCACAACGAAGGTGAGCGGCCTGCGTAGCGCTAGGCGAACAATCCACATGGGGCGCAGAACTCCCGATACAGGGTGGGATCCTCGGCAGACGGCAGAAGCTACCGATTATCAATAGGATTCATTCTAAAGGAATAAGATGCAGATTTTGCAGGCGTAGCGAAAAAACGTTTTCAAAATTCCCAATCAATCCAGGATTGGGCCTGCAATGCAAACCAGCGGCGCGTAGGCGATCAGATCGCTGCGGGCTGGCGGTTGTTACGAGCGGTGGAGAAGGGCCGGGGCAGCAGCAGCAGTTCCGCAGCCACCACAAGGCAGTACGTGGCCAGCACCAGCACGGAGTAGCGGTTGCCGTAGAGCGTGCCCATCAGCAGCAGCACGGCATAGGCCGTGGAGAGCCGGGCAAAGCCCAGCAGGCGGCCTCGTTCCGTGGGATGATGGCGCAACTGCTTGGCCAAGCGCGTCTCCAAAAACGCCAGTGCCAGCGCGTGGACCACGGCGAAGTCCAGCAGGCGCTCAATGGAGAGTTCTGGCGACAAAAACAGCACGATTCCGGCAAAGATTACCGTTGCGGCCAGCACAATCCATATCCATGCGTAGGCCTCACGTTCCAGCAGCGCTTCAACGCCCGCACCAAAGTCCAGCAGCCCGGAGAGGATCAAAAAAAATCCCGTGACCATCAGCAGAAAGATGGTGACAAAGGTGCTGATGAGTAGACTGCGCATCAACAGATGCAGCAGGAAAAGGCTGAGAGCTAGAAGCAGAAACAGCCCAGCATGCAGCCAGAAGAGCCAGCGGTGTCGGGCGATGCTGCGCAGCAAGGACATAGGAAATCGATTCGCCGAATTGATTGTACTGGAATGCGACCGCTACGAAAGAAGAGGTGGTGCAGCGAGAATGACAGGCATTCCCCAGCCCTTGCGCGACGAAGCCGCTGCGCGTTGCTGATTAACCGACAAGGCCGGGCATCATCCAGTCGTGGTCCTGCGTGGCGCGTGCCATCACGGCCACCGGCGGACGCATCCGCTGGCGCAATTCCACGCCCCGCTCGGTCCAACGGTGCAGGGTGTAGGTCTCCGCGCAGGTGGGGCACAACCATAAGTACCGACGCACGCTTACCTGTCCCGGTGCGGTACGCGCGCCGTCGTGCTTTTCATAGCTTTCGCGCTCCATCAGGTAGAGGCGACCGCCGCGCAGATACTTTAACTCGGCTTTGCAATCTGGATTGGCGCATTGAATGTTCATCATGACATGCCTCCCGCTGGCGTCCACTGGCACTCTAGGCGATCTTAGCAATCAGGGAGAAAGATTTCTGTATCATCAATCACGGCAGTTTTCAGAGTTTTTCATGGGCTACATTGGCCCAATCTCCGTACCGCTCTATGCCGCTCTCGTGGCGGCAGACGCGACAATCAAGGCTAGCTGAAACGGTTGGCTTTTGGAGTTTATGTAGCCCCAATCCGAGGCCGATCCAGCCAGTGCGCAGTGATCCATTCTTATGAATCTAAAGCGCTTGCCAGCATTCTCTGCGACCGATTCGCAGCGACCACTGGCGCGTTCCAGTATGAGATTACTCTACACCCTGAGCGCGTCTCTGACAAGAGGATCGCACAGGTTTTGCACAAAAATGTGAAGATTTACTAAATTTACTAAATTTTCTTGTCGGCTGTTGCCAGAATGGGCCGCCGGGACGGAGATGCCCAATCGTCCAGGGTGGAGCGTTTCCCTGATATGTCGGCGCACATATTTTGGGCACCACTGTATTTCCGATTATGCGGAAGGGCAAATCCTTTTGGGTGTAGGCGCGGAGGCAGCCGGCACTCTCTGGACTCTTCGTCCCTCGGCTCCTCAAAGGGAATCAGTGTCGTTGCGTTCGAACTCCACTCGACTCCCGCACCCAGGTCATCATCGCTGCCACGCGTGCGTATTGGTGTCGATGGACAGTACAATACGAGCAGACATGGCGCCCATCATTATCGCCGAGCAGCTTAGCAAAACTTATCGTGCAGGCAAGCTGGAAGTTCCCGCTTTGCGCGGGGTCAGCTTTACCGTCGAGCCGGGAGAGTTCGTCAGCATCGTCGGGCCTTCGGGCAGCGGCAAATCCACACTCTTCTACATTCTGGGTGGGTTGGCGCAGGCAACGTCGGGCAGTTTGCGCATTGACGGCACGGATTTTGTTCAGCTCTCGGACGCCGAACGCACGCGCTTGCGGCGGCAGAAGATTGGCTTCGTCTTTCAGCGCTTCAATCTGCTGCCCACGCTCACGGCGATGGGCAACATTGAGATCGCGCATGAAATTGCAGGCAGGCGCGGGCCACTCGACGCGGACTTTCTAGCCTCGGTGACGCAGATGCTCGGCATTGAGCAGCGGCTGCATCACCGGCCCTCGGAATTATCCGGCGGGGAGCAGCAGCGCGTGGCCATTGCGCGCGCACTGGTTGCGCACCCAACCATTTTGCTGGCGGATGAGCCAACCGGCAACCTCGATTCGAAAAACTCCGATGCCGTGCTGGAGATGCTGCATCGCTCCAACCGAGAACTGAAGCAGACCGTGCTGATGATTACGCACAATGCGGAAGCGGCCTCCATTGCCGACCGGATCTTGCACATGCGCGACGGTTCTATTACCAGCGTCGAAACGCCAAAGGCCGCCATCGCCGCCGGTTGAAACGCGCGTCTCGGCGCGGCGTTGACCGCAACCATTGCAACCGATATACTCGAAAAGTACCGCGCGGGAGTAGCTCAGTGGTAGAGCATCGCCTTGCCAAGGCGAGGGTCGCGGGTTCAAGTCCCGTCTCCCGCTCCATCGTTCGACAGGCCAAGTCGCGGTATACTGCCCGCAAGCCAGGGCCAGCAGATTTTCGCAGGGGATTTGGAAAACGGCCGTTGCCCTGCGCGCGGCTCCAGCCCACCAAGGCGCGGTACCCAAGTGGTAAGGGAGAGGTCTGCAAAACCTTTATGCGTCGGTTCGATCCCGACCCGCGCCTCCAATTTCTTCCCGCAACAATCTAAAAAAAATCAAAAACTACTTTTCAGTGGTCGATGTTGTGGCGTGCTTGGAAAATTCGTAGGGGCAATGGCGGCAGCCCGACTGGCAGCAGTAGCCGCGCTTGCGATGGTAGGCCTCGGTGAAGACCATGTACGGTCCATCCATGTAAAAGTCTTCGTCGCTGTTTGCTGGTTCGAGTTTGGCATCCTGCTGCATGGAAATTTCCTTACGCCTGAGCCGCTGCGCTGGAGGGCTGGTTGCGTCTGCGCAGACGCGTCAGGAGTTGCTGGGGTAATGCAGAGCCAGTGACAGCCAGCAGGCCCCAACAAAGCGCAAACCAGACGATGCTGCCCATGACCAATTGCAGCAGATCGCCACGAAAGCCGAGGATGTGGGGCAAGGTGCGCAGCAGCAACACAACTGCCGCACCCGCGACGCTGGAGGCGACAAAGGCACGCGCCAGTTCGGCAAATTCCAACTCGCGCACACGTACCAGCCCGCGCATATGGAGCAATAAAGCCAGTGCCAACGTCTGTGCGGTGATGCCAAGGTCCGAGGCCAAGGCCAAGCCCACACCTCCCCAGCGATGAAAGAAAAATCCGTAGAGCGGAACGGAGGCGGCAGCGATCAGCGTGCTGGCGGTCATGGGCGTCAGGGTGTTGCCCGCAGCGTAGAAGGCGCGGGCGTAAATCGCCTGCGCCGACCAAAGTGCAAGCGAGAGTGCAAAGATAGCAAAGTAGAGCGCCGTGGTCTGCACGTCTGCCGCACGGAAAGAACCACCACGCAACACCAGATCGATCGCCGGGCGGGCCAGGGCGACCATCCACGCCGAGAGCAGAAAGGCGAAGGCGAAGATGCGCGTGATGGAGCGATTCACGCTCAGGGAGAACTCGCGCAGCAGGCCTTTGCCAGCCAGCGAGGCGAAAAAGGGCAGCGAGGCCGCGCCCGCCGCCTGGCCGAGCATCGCCATGGGCATGCTGAAGAGGCGCTTGGCGTAGCTGAGGCGCGCGATTTCTCCTCGAGCATGCGATGCGAAATAAGAGAGTATCCAAGTGTCCGCAGTGACCAACGAGACGCCGATCATCAACGGAATCGACAGGCGCAGCCACTCGCGCAGTGCTGGGTGCGACCAGCGGGGCAAAAAATGCAGGCGCAGCCCGGTGCGGTACGCCCCCAACGCGTTCAACAGAAACCATCCGATCGACGCGCCAGCCAGCGCGCCCAACGCCAGCGAGGAGACGCCGAAGCGGTGCGCCAGCAGTACGGCTCCTGCGATGATGCCGATGTTATACAGCAGCGGCGCCAGCGCCTGATATGTGAACTGCTTGTGCACCATTTGCACGGCGGCCAGCACTCCCCCGGCAAAAAAGAAGAGCTGCGCGGGCAGCAGGATGCGCGTCATATGCGTACACAGCGCGGACGTGGGTGCATCAAAGCCCGGAAAAAAAATGCGCGTATAGTGCGGAGCGAAAAACTCCGCCAGCAGCACTGCGGCGGCCAGCACAAAGAGCACCGTGCTCAGAATGACGGAGACCGCGTCATCAGCCTCGGCCTTCTTGCCCTGCTCGCGGTAGTGGCTGAGCAGCGTGATGATGGAGATGGAGGCCACACCACCGACGAGAAAATAGGTGATCATCTCCGGCAACTGAAAGGCCGCGCGGTAGGCATCCGTCTGCGCGCCAGCGCCAAAGTAGAAGGCGATGATTTTTTCCCGCACCAGGCCGATGACGCGCGATAAAAACGTGGAGGCCATCAACAACAGCGCAGCAGAAAAAGCCGTGTGCCGGTGCGAGCCGCGCAGCCACGCCAGCCTGCGCGGCGCAGGCGGCTTCGGCGCGTCTGTTGGAGAATTGGCGTGCATCCGTAGGCATGATTGTAGCGGCTCATGCGGGCGTTGTGTTCAGCTTTAGCCTCAGCACTTGCAATCTCCCGATGGCATGGGCGCGGATTCCGGGGCCGCATCCTCTGTCAGTGGTTGATAGTAGCGCGCGGCTGGGTCTGCGCAGCCATGGCAAAGAGTTTGCCCATCGCGCAGCACAAAGCGGTCATAGTTGATGCCTTCTCCACAATCGGCGCAGGCAATGCGCGCGGATTTGTAGCCGGGAAACTCGCGCGCATCCAGCGGCACGCGCACCCATTGCTCCGCAAATAAAATTTCGTCGAGCAACTCCCGATAGGCGAGCATCTGCTGCTGATTTTTATTTTCAATTTCAGGATGCAGTGCGCGCGCGGCCTCTTTGCTGGACTCTCTGGCGACGATGCGAATGGCGCGGCCCGTGGCCAGGTCGATGAAGGTTGCCGCCATCTTGCCCCAGTCGCGGAACTTGAGCGCGCGCTTGCCCAGACGGCACCCCGTCACCACGGCAATGGCGTCGGTGGCGCATCGGTCAATCTCCACAAAAGTGACCAGCCGTTTGCGGTCGGCTCCGCGTGGGTCGCTGATGCCCAGCCGTTCGCAACCGCGCAGGGCCATGCGCACGCCCAGCACTTGCCCGGCGCACAGGTGGCCGTGGGCGATTTCCGCCTGCCGCAAGAGTTCGTCCAAGCTCTCCATCTTCGTTGAGTATGCACCAAATCTTCGCCATAACCAACCAGGTTCTGAGGAAAGTGGTATGTTGATTTTCTATTTTTTTGTGGTAAATTGAAACCAATTTGCGTTAGGATCATAGCAACCAAGGAGGAAGCCGCCATGATCGGTGGAGCGCTTCTGATTCTTTCTTCGGTATTGATGCAACCGAACCTGCCCAGTGCGGGGCAGGGCCTTGTCCCACAGGCTCTGATTCCCGGTTCGGTTACCGTCCCCTTTACCAGCGACCGGCAACACCTATTCGTCACTTTGACCGTGAATGGGACGCCCGGGATGCAGTTTTTGCTGGACTCGGGAACCACGACCAACATTCTGGATCTGCATACCTCCCAAGCGTTGGGATTGAAGCCCGAAGGAATTCAACGGGAAAAAGATATTGGCTTGGGTGGAGGCATGGTGGCGGTGGCCGAGGACAAAGATGTCGCCGTTACGATGGATCAGCTTCCGGTCGCGCATATCTTGGCGTTGGTAGACCTTCACGATTTGCAATTGGCCTATCACCACAGAATCGACGGAATCCTGGGCTTTCCCTTGCTGCAGCAGTATGTGGTTGTGCTGGATTTTCAAAAGCAGATGCTGACGCTGCTGCCAGCCAAGGGCTACCGCTACCACGGGGATGGGAGTGTGGTGAGCCTGGCGCGCAAAAAGCATTCCGTAGAAATCCCAATCACTTTATCCACGGACACGCGCACCCGGATGCCTGCCATTGTGGATGTGGATACGGGCAGTGATGTATCGCTGATGCTGTTTCAGGCCTTTGCGCAGAAGAAAAATCTTCAAGAAATGTTTGTCAGCTCGGACGGACTATGGGCCTACGGGCTGGGAGGATATTTCCCAGTGAAGATTGGGCGGATGCCAGCGATTTCCATGGGCCGCATGCAGACGGGCGATCTAACCGTCTTTCTGTTGCAAAGCACGCCGAACGTTTTGAAAAAGAAGACGGCGAACGGAGTGGTCGGCCTGGCGTACCTAAACAATTTTGGCAAAGTGATCTTCGATGTGCCCTCTGGGCAAATCATTTTCGAGGTGAAAGATCAAGATTCGGCAATGGCGACCCAGTCGGAGCCAAAGCGGCAAAGTATGTTGTTGCGATAAAGCGC
>JAJZMO010000197.1:0-4949 GCA_021798235.1 Acidobacteriota bacterium
GCGCGAGAAGCCGCGCGCGATCATCGGTGGCGGCAGCGCCTATGCGCGCACGCTGGACTTTCCGCGGATGCGCGCCATTGCCGACAAGGTGGGCGCGTACTTGGTGGTGGACATGGCGCACATCTCCGGCCTGGTGGCTGGTGGCGTGCATCCTTCGCCGGTGCCCCATGCGCACATCGTCACCACCACCACGCATAAGACGCTGCGCGGGCCACGCTCTGGCCTGGTGCTTTGCCAGCAAGAGTTTGCTGCTGCCGTCGACAAGTGTGTTTTCCCCGGCCAGCAGGGTGGGCCGTTGGTACACATCATGGCGGCCAAGGCGGTCGCATTTAAGGAAGCGCTGCAACCGGAGTTCAAGGAATATGCCGCGCAGGTGGTGGCTAACGCGCGCGTTCTGGCTGAGACACTGAAGGCCGAAGGCTTCCGCATCATCTCCGGCGGCACAGACACGCACCTGATGCTGGTCGATGTCTTCTCCAAGGGCATGTTGGGCAGCGAGGCCGAGCATGCGCTGGGCGAGGCTGGCATTACGGTGAACAAGAATGCGATTCCCTTTGATACCAATCCGCCGCTCAAGCCGAGCGGCATCCGCATTGGCACGCCTGCGCTGACCACGCGCGGCATGCGGGAGCCGGAGATGCGCATCATTGGTCGCTGGATCGCGCAGGCTTTGGATCATCGCTCCAATCCGCAATGGCTGGCCCGCACGCGCGGCGATGTTTTGGAGCTGGCCGAGCAGTTCCCGCTCTACGGCTGGCTGCGCGAAGCGCCTGTGGTGGCGCGATAGGCAAGGCCCATCCAATCGGATACGCCCGCGCTTGGCTGGGGATTAAAAGCGCGGCAAATGCAGGAAGCTCGGTTCATTCCGAGCTTCCTTTTTCTTGCGCGTATCCCGTTGCACGGGCACAATCGTCCGCTGGGAGTTAATGCAGATCCAGGAATTTTTTAATCGTTGAAATACCTGCGTGTAGACGCCCTTTTCGTCGGGAACGGCGCGCCCTTCGTCATCGGGGTGAAACTGAATGGCATAGACTCCATTCACAATGGCGGTATCTCCCAAAATGCGCGCTTGCGTCACCTTTTGCCCCAGCGCACGCACGGAAGAATTCTTATGGGTCCAGCTGGCAACCAGTTGCTCCCGAGTGCGCAACGTGCCATCTGCGGCAATGTCCGTCATCTGCGGACTCAGCAACAGATCCAACGCATAGGCATCATGCTGGAGTACGGCATCATCCCACTGGTCTGTCACCCGCTGCATATCCAGCACCTCCGGCGCGACATCCTGCGCCTGCGTACTGTCCGTGTCCGAAGCGGACGTGGCACTCTGTGCGCATACAACCGGGGACGACAACAAAAGTGCAAACGGGACACAGGACAAAAACAAACAGAGGGAAACAGAATTTCTAGAGCGATTCATGGAAGGAGTAAAACCTCACAGCAGGGCTACACGTTCATCGTACTCCATTGGACGCATTGGCGGCGAAAAAGGTAGCCCTGGCAGACAGCCTGGCCTGGCTCGAATGGCCCGGAAAGAGGGCGAACTTGTTCTATCGATGCGCGTTGGCGGATCCTGCCTGCTAAAACATAAACTTCGCCGCCGCCTGCAAAATACGCGGGCTGGCCGCGCTGACCACTTGGCCAAAGGTCGCGCTGCTGATGTTGCCATCCACCGCACCCGCGCCAAAAAACTGCGCATGGTTGAAGGTGTTGAAGCTCTCCAAACGCAGTTGCAACGAACGTTTCTGGGGCAAAGAGAAGTTCTTCAACAACGCCAGGTCGGTGTTGTCCATGCCGGGGCCAGAGAAGAATCGACGCTTGGCATTGCCTGGCGTGCCCAGCGGCTGCAAGGCAAAAAGCGTTGTGTTGAAGTAGTTGTGTCCAGCGCCACGGGGATTGGAATTCAGATGCAGTGGGCCGGGAGTGAACTGCGGCTCATCCACACTGGAGTTGTTGACGCCGTTCGGGTCTGTGCCCAGCAGCGAATTGTCTCCATTGTTGACCAGCGTGACGGGAAAGCCGGTACTCATGCGTGTGATGCCAGAGAAGGCCCAGCCGCGCGTCCAGCGATTGTCGTGGCGCAGCAGTCGCTCCATCGGCAACTGATACGTGTACGTCGCCACAAAATTATGGCGAACATCAAATGCCGACAGCGCGTAGCTTAACGATGGCTGCGTCGGATTAACCTGCTCGCCGATGTTGGAAGATTCATCCATCGACTTGCCAAACGTGTAGGAAGCCAGCATCTCCAGCCGCGCGCCTGTGTGGTGCAGGCTCAACTCCAGCGCGTTGTAGTTGGCCACGCCGATGCTCGCTTGCTCTGCATCACTGCCAAAGCTTGGCCCCAGCGGTGCGCGCGTTCCCTGTACCACTTGTCCGGCTGCGGTGGTGAAGGTGTTGCTTTCTGCAAACGGTCCGCAGGTCGGCGAACCCGCAGCCACCGCTCCCGGCTGGCTCAGGCGCAAACATAAGGCGGGATCGCCAGGATTGGCCTCTTTGAGCACCAGCAGTCGGCGTGACTGCGTGCCCACATAGCTCGCCGTGGCCACGGTGCGCGCATCCAGTTGCCGCTCGATCGAGAGCATGTACTCGCCGGTGTAAGGAATTTTGTTCGTCACCGGATAGGCGGGGATGCCGCTGATGGGCGTGAATTGCGCCCAGTTCACGCTGGCATCTGGATGCGCGCTGGTGGCGTGCAGGCTGGCCAGCTGCATGGGGAATGGCTGCGCGATTACCCGCCCGCTTGATGCGGTGACAAAGGGATCGTTAAACAGCGGCGGAGCTGGACTGCTGTACGTGGTTCCGTAGGGAGCGTTTGCCGCCAGCACGCTTACGGTCAGCGCCTCAATCGCCGTGTAGTACAGCCCCGCACCTGCGCGGATGCTGGTCGTGCCCGGGTCGCCGAGGAGTGCATGCAGCCATCGGTGCGCTTGGACTGTGGGCGCATACGCAAAGCCGAAGCGTGGTGCGAACTCATCGCCCGGAGGTGCCAGCGTTCTGCGCACCCCCGGATCGGTGGGGTAAAGAATCCCCGCAGGCGCGCCGGGGAAGACGATCGATTGCCTGCCCGGCTCGAAGGTGGAAATCTGATTGTATTTTTCGTACCAGGGTTCAATGCGATCCCAACGCAGCCCTGCATTCAGCGTCCAATTGGGCTGCGCGCGCCAGGCATCCTGCACAAAAGCTCCCACATATTTGTTGCGTCCATAGAACGGATTCAACTGGCTCTGGTTGTACTGGCTGGGCACACCCAGCAGAAAGTCGGCAAAGTCCAGGCCCGTCTCGCTGCCCGTGAACAAAAAGCTGCCATTGAACTGTGCAATCGCATGGGAGTTGATCTGGTCGTAGTGAAACTCCGCGCCTGTCTTGAGCGTGTGCGTGCCCACAACCTTCGTCAGAATGTCCAGCATCTGAAACGTGTTGTTCTGCTGCGACAGCTCATTCGTATTTACGCCGGTGGAAAAATTATTGAAAACCAAACTCTCCACGCCTTCCATTTGTGGAGCCAACGGCACAATGCTCTGCGCGCCATTGCTGGTGGTAAAACCCTGTGCGGCCAGACTCAATCCCAGCCCAGAGAGAGGCCTGCCCAAAAAGCTGGCATCGCGCATATAACTGCAGTGCGCTTCGTTGATGGTGGATGCGCCGAAGGTCTGCATGTCGCCCAAGCTGAACAATTGCGCACGACCCGTATTCTGCGCAGCAAAGCCCGGCACGCTGGCCCCGCCCTGCGCCACAGGGTAGGGGTTGTCGAGCGTGTAGTTGTCCAAAAAATAATAGCCCGACACTCTTCCCCAGCGCGTGGTCGCATCCAAACGCAATGCGCCCTTGTCGTCGTCCAGCGTTTGATTGTTGGCTGCCGTGGCAAAGCTGGCTGCGCCCGCGTTCGTCGCGGGAATATACGCCAGCAAATGTTGCGCGGGCTGCGCCCAGGCGCTCTGCGGGATTGTTGCGTTCGGCAGCACGCATTGCGTGGGTTGCGTGCAGTTGGGTGTGTAGTAACGCTCCCCCGGCGTGACCACGTAGCCCAGCCGCTCTGTCAGCAACTGCGCCAGGTACGGCCCACGCACACTGCCCGATAACGCGCTGGCCGCATCCAGCAAATTGCCAGATCGATCCTGTGCCGACGGCACGGGAATGCGGCCCGTATCTACGCCCTGCGTCTGGCGCGTGCCTTGGTAGTCGCCAAAGAAAAAGATGCGCCCGCGCCGCACGGGCCCGCCCAGCGTGCCGCCAAACTGATTCTGCTCAAATGCGCCGCGTGTCGGCGAAAAATAATTCCGCGCGTCGAGATTCGTATTGCGCAGAAACTCAAACACATCGCCATGCAGGGCGTTGGTGCCGGACTTGGTGACCACGTGGATTTGGCCGCCGCTGAACTCGCCGGATTCGGCGTCAAAGTTGCTGGTCAAAATGCGAAACTCGGCGATGGAGTCCAGGTTGGGAATGATGGCCGTGCCCATGTTCACATCCTCTTCCACGTCGCTGCCATTCACCACAAAAGCATTGGCAAATTCGCGCTGACCGTTGATGGAGATCGTTCCCGGATTCAAATCGCCCGACGGAGCAAAGGCGCTGACGCCGACATCCTGCACGCTGGTTGCTGTCAGCGAAGTCTGCGGCACCACGCCCGGTTGCAAGGCGAGTAGATCCGTGAAGCTGCGACCATCAAGCGGCGCGGCAACGATCTGCCTGCCACGGATGACCTGACCCATCTGCGAGCTGGAGGTCTCGATATGCACCGCCGCATCGCTGACGTGCACCGTCTGCGCCGCGCGGCCCACGGAGAGTTTTGCATCCACAATCAACGCGCCGTCAGCGTCCAGCACGATCCCCGTGCGTCGATAGCTGGCAAATCCGGAATTGGCAATCTCCAAGTCATACCGGCCCACCGAGAGCGCAGGCAGCATGTAAAAGCCCCGCGTGTCGGTGGTGGTGGTGGCAATCGCGCC
>JAJZMO010000197.1:5049-8389 GCA_021798235.1 Acidobacteriota bacterium
GCACGATCCCCGTGCGTCGATAGCTGGCAAATCCGGAATTGGCAATCTCCAAGTCATACCGGCCCACCGAGAGCGCAGGCAGCATGTAAAAGCCCCGCGTGTCGGTGGTGGTGGTGGCAATCGCGCCTGTGTCCGGCTCCAGCGCCGTTACCGCTGCGCCTGCAATCACCGCGCCGCGTGCGTCGCGCACCGTGCCGGAGATGCTGCCCGTCACGCCTGCCCAAAGCACGGACGGCAACAGCAACAAACGCAAGAGCAAAAGTGTGAGGCCAAGCTGTGCGCGCGGGAGCATGTCTCCCGGCTGTGAACTTCGAAACTCCATAGGGGTGCGATCTTCCTTTGCGCGAACTGGGGTTGCGCTGGAGCGAACCCGAAACTTGCACGCAAACGGGAAGAGACCTATGGTGGAAGCATCTGCATCCCGTTCGCGGGTGTGGAACTTCCCTGGGTCGCGCCTCCTCCGCCAAGAGATCGGCGCGGCCAGGGACAAAGTGCTAATCCTATTTTCTGAATCGAATGAGTAACTTAAATGGAAATCAGCTCGATGCAGGCATTGCGGTAAACTCAGACGATTTCGATCGTATTTAAATATACGACCTATTCAGTCCCCCATGCAAGTTCCGCAGGAAAACGCTGCTTTTTCCCAAGGCGATCCGGCGGGCTGCTCTTGGGAGCAGCCGAGGCCAGAGAGGGATTTTGTGCGCAAATTGTGCAGGGGTTGCGTGGGGAAATTCGCTAGTGTACGGGAATTTCGCCGTGGGCTTCCGGCTTTTTCATCAGCAGGCAGAGTGGGATCAGGCAGGAGCAGGCGACCGCCAAGATCGCAATCACATCCAAGTACGAAAGCAATTGCGCCTGCCGCAATACCTGTTCGTAGAGGCTGGCGTAGGCCAGCTGTTTGGCCTGCGCGGAGGATGCTGTCAGCCCCGCGTGGTGCTGAAAATAGCTCTTGAGCGCGCCCACGGAGGCGGCGAAGTTGGGATTTTGCGCCGTCATGTGCATCACGATGCGGTCCTGATGATACTGCGCGCGCCGTGCCAACATGGTGACCAAAAACGATGCGCCCATGCTGCCGCCAATGTTGCGCGCCAGGTTGATGAGGCCGGAGACATCGTTATTTTTTTCGCGGGGCACACCGTTGTAGGCCTGCGTGTTGATGGGGATGAACAGGAAGGCCAGGCCCGATGCCTGAAAGACGCGCAGCAGGGCCACGTACCCATAGCTCACCTGCAGGTCGAGCGTGTGCATCAGCGCCAGCGCCGTCGAGCTGATGACAAAGCCATAGACGATCATGTAGCGCGGATCGACACGGCTAATCAGATAGCCGACCAAGGGCATCAGCGCCATAATCATCAAGCCGCCGGGAGAGATAACCAGCCCAGCCTGTTCTGCAGTGTAGCCCAGCAAATCCTGCACAAAGAGCGGGATCAACACCGTGGTGCCAAACAAAATGAAGCCCAGCGCAAACATGAAGCCAAACGACGTGGCGAAGGTTCGATTGCGAAAGAGCGTGAGATCGAGAATTGGCTTTTTGCCGCGTCGAATCTGGCCAATCTCATAGAAGATCAACGTCACCAAACTGACCACGCAGAGAATCGCAAACGTGACGATCATGCGCGAGCCAAACCAATCGGCCTCCTGGCCCTTGTCCATGACAAACTCCAGGGAGCCAAAGCCGAGGGCCAGCATCCCAAAGCCGAGGAAGTCCAGATTGATGCCATGACGTTTGTTCTCGCGCACCTGTCGCTGAATGTGCGGCGGGTCCTCCACCAAACGCGAGGTCAGATAGAGCGAAAGGATGGCCACGGGCACATTGATGAAGAAAATCCAGCGCCAGCTATAGTTGTCCGTGATCCAGCCGCCGAGCGTGGGGCCGATGGCGGGCGCGGCCACCACGGCCATGCCATACATGGCGAAGGCCTGCCCGCGTTTGGCGGGCGGGAAGGTGTCGGCCAAGATTGCCTGCTCGCTGGGCTGCAAGCCGCCGCCGCCTGCGCCTTGCAGGACGCGGAAGAGAATCAGCAACGGCAGGCTGGGCGCCAATCCGCAGAGCACGGAACTCAACCCAAAGAGCAGCACGCAGATCATGTAAAACTTTTTGCGGCCAACGAAGGTCGTCAAATACGCACTGACCGGCAAAATGATGGCGTTCGAAACCAGGTACGACGTGAGCACCCAGGTGGCCTCGTCCTGCGACGCGCCCAAGCCGCCTGCGATGTGCGGCAGTGCCACGTTGGCGATGGAGGTGTCGAGCACCTCCATAAATGTAGCCAATGTCACCGTTAGCGCCACGGCCCACGGATTGTGGCGCGGCTTCCACGCAGCTTCGGCTGCGGCAACGGTGGCGTCTATAGTCGTCGTCGTGCTCATCTGGTTTCTTGTGGAAGAATTTCCGGCCTGTTTTCTTTGGATTCATCCCAAGGGAAAAAAGTTTCGCAGTTTGCGCGTGCAGTCCTTACCCATCTTGCCATGCTAGACTGCGCTTGCGCACATCTATGCATCCAGAACTGGAAAAGCTCGTCCATTTGCAGCATACCGAAGAGCGCATCCGCGCGCTGGAAGCGCAGATTGCCGCCTATCCAAAATTGGTGCAGGAGCGCGAACTGGCGCTGGCCGCAGCCGAGCGCGAACTGGCCACCATCGCGCAAGCGATTCTTGCAGAAGACAAGCAGCGTCGCAGCTTGGAGAGCGAAGCCGACGAGCAACACCGCAAGGCCACGCGCCATCAAGCGCAAATGAACACGGCACAAAACCAGTCGCAGGCGCAGGCACTGGAGCATGAGATTGGCTTTGCGCGGCAGCAGGCCAGCCGCGCGGAGGATGCAGCGCTGGCCTGCATGGCGCGCATCGAAGCGCTGGAAGAGCAGCAACGCAATGCCCAGCCCGTACGCGCGCGCTTGCAAGAGCGTCTGGAAGAGGAAAAAATCAACGCCGCGCTGGCCACAACGCGCGATACGGCGCAACGGAGCGAGTTGTTGGCCGAGCGCGATGCGATTCGCGCCACCGTGGAGCCGCAGATGCTGGCCAAGTACGATCGCATGAGCGCTGCGCGCCGTCCCGCGATTGCGGAGGCCGTCGAGCAACGCTGCTCGGCCTGCCGCATGGTCGTGCGCCCACAAAAGTGGAATGAGCTGCAAAAGAACATACTCGTCGATTGCGACTCCTGCGGGCGCATGTTGTACGCCGCCGTCGCCGTGGATTTTTCGCAGGACATCGCGCAGCCGCGTTCGGCAGCATCCTAACTGCAAGCACGCATAGCTATGGCTACAGACGCATCCTCGCCGGTCATCCTCACCGGGGCCAGCGGCCTGTTGGGAACCGCGTTGCGTCAGGCCTTCGC
>JAJZMO010000252.1 GCA_021798235.1 Acidobacteriota bacterium
CTGGCCACGGGCGGACGGTGGTTTGCCGCCTGGCAGAGCGGCCGCGTGCAGACCTATCTGAGGACGATTGGCATTGCGCTGATTGTTTTGGCAGTGATGCTTCTGTGGTGGGGTAAGGCATGAATTCGATTGGACCGCTGACGCTGCTGACTGCTTTGCCCATTGCCGGGGCTGTGCTGGTGCTCATACTCAAGCGCGCGCAGAAATTGTCGCGGGCCGTGGCGATCGTGATTGCGGTTGCGGCTCTGCTGGCGACGCTGGTGCTGTGGGCGCGATTCGACTCCGCGGCACCTGGCATGCAGTTTCAGGAAGTGCACACATGGGCGCCGTCGGTTGGGCTGACGTATCACGTCGGAGTGGACGGGCTGGGGATTCTGCTGCTGGTGCTTTCGGCGGTGGTGGTGCTGATGTCGCTGGCTGCATCGTGGCGCAACGCATCGCACGGGCCAGTGTACTTTGCGCTGGTGCTGCTGCTGGAAGCGGGGTTGTTCGGCACCTTCACGGCGCTGAATTTTCTGCACTGGTTCATTTTCTGGGAGTTGACTCTGCTGCCGGCATTCTTCCTGGTGAGGTTATGGGGAGGGCCGCAGCGCGGGCGGGCGTCGGTGCAGTTCTTCTTCTATACGATGGTCGGCAGCGTTGCGCTGCTGCTGGCCTTCCTGGCGCTTTACCTTGCGACGGGCACCTACGACTTTACGACGCTGGCGCAGATGGCGCAGAACGGCGGGCTTGCCGCGGCACTGCAGCAGAACCTGCATTGGGGCGGATGGTCGGGCGGCCATATCGCGCTGATATTGTTTTGGGCTGTGTTTCTGGGGTTTGCGGTGAAGACGCCGGTGGTGCCGTTCCACGGATGGTTGCCGGATACCTACTCGGAGGCATCGAGCGAGACGACGATGCTGCTGACCGGGGCGATGTCGAAGATGGGCATCTTTGGCTTTCTGCGGATTCTGCTGCCGATCTTTCCCGCGCAGATGCAGGAGATGCTGACGCCGCTGCTGTGGCTGGCGGTGGCCTCGATTGTGCTGCCGGCTTTTGCGGCGTGGCGGCAGAAGGACTTGAAGCGCACGTTCGCATACTCGTCGGTGAATCACCTGGGTTATTGCGTGCTGGGCGTGTGCGTGGCGGCGAAGCTGACGGGCGTGGATCCCTCGCTGGCGATTGAGAAGTCGGCCGCTCTGACGGGCGTGCTGCTGCAAATCTTCAGTCACGGGCTGACGGCGGCGGCGCTGTTCTGGTTTGTCGCGCTGCTGGAGCGGCGGAGCGGCGGTCTGCGGGGCCTGGAAGATTTTGGCGGACTGCGCAAGATTGTGCCTGTGTTTTGCGGACTGATGGGGATTGCGATTTTCGCGTCGCTTGGGCTGCCCGGGTTGAATGGCTTCCCGGCGGAGTTCCTGATTTTCAAGGGAGCCTTTCCGCTGGCGGGCTGGGCGGCAACCGCTGCGCTGCTGGGGTTACTGCTGACGGCGGTGTTCCTGCTGGGAATTTTGCAAAAGGTGTTCTTTGGACCCTTGGGCAAAGGTCAATTGGAAACTAAAACAGATACCAATTCAAGTTCGTTGCCTGCTGCTATGCGTGATCTCTCGACGACGGAACGCTTTGCCCTGGCTCCGGCGATTGCCCTGATGTTTGTGCTGGGGCTTTATCCCCAACTGATTGCGGGCAAGATGGCCGGGACTGTGACTCAATGGACGACTCCTGCGACCAGTGCGACGGAGGCATACAAGACAACAGCTCCGAAGCACAATGCTGCGCGCCTGGAGGCTGCCTCCGGTGCGTGGCTGATTCATCGAAAAGCGCAGACGGGGAAAGCGCAGGTGGCTGACTGATGCTTGCGTGGACGATCTATCTATCCTTTGCCGGCGCTGCCGCCGTGCTGCTGACCCCGAAGAGCAAACCGCAAGTGACGCGCGTAGTGGCGCTGCTGGCCGCACTGGCCGGATTTGGGCTGGCGATTGCGGGGACGATTGCCTACGAGCCTGGGTCGATTGTGACGGTGGCGCAGGTGCCGTGGATCCCGCAGCTTGGGATTCAATATCACCTGGCGGCAGACGGCATCAGCCTGGTGTTGCTGTTGCTAACGGGTATCGCGGCGACGGCGGGCATCCTGTTCTCGTGGAATATTGAAAACCG
Organism: Acidobacteriota bacterium; assembly: GCA_021798235.1. Next base: position 2,134 of record JAJZMO010000252.1, read on the forward strand.
CGTACGAGAGTTCTTCGCCTTCTACCTGGTGCTGATTGGCGGCGTGTACGGGGTGTTTCTGAGCTTCGATCTGTTTCTGCTCTTCGTGTTTTATGAAGTTGCGATCATTCCGAAGTACTTCCTGATTGCGATCTGGGGTTCGGCGCCAAATGGCGATACCAGCAAGCGCACTTATGCAGCGATGAAGCTGGCGCTGTACTCGTTTGCAGGGAGCGCCCTGGTGCTGGCGGGAATTCTGGCGGCGTGGGTGGTTTCCGGCGCGAAGACTTTCGACATGCAGGTGCTGGCGAAGTATCCGTTCCCGGTGCACTTCCAGATGTGGGCGTTCCCGCTGGTGTTTGTGGGCTTTGCGGTGCTGGCCGGTTTGTGGCCGTTCCACACATGGGCACCCACCGGTCATGCGGCGGCTCCCACGGCGGCGTCGATGCTGCTGGCGGGCGTGGTGATGAAGCTGGGCGCTTACGGCTGTTTGCGTGTGGCGATGATGCTGTTCCCAGCCGGACTCGGGGCGTGGGGATTCCACGTGCTCGGATTTGGCTCATGGCGGGATGTTTTCGCGCTGCTGGCGCTGGTGGGGATTGTGTACGGCGCAAGCGTGGCGCTTGTGCAGCAGGATTTCAAATTTGTGATTGGGTACTCCAGCGTGAGCCACATGGGGTTTGTGTTGCTCGGTCTGATGACTCTGAGCCAGATTGGCCTGGACGGCGCAGTGTTGCAGATGTTTTCGCACGGTGTGATTGCGGGCCTGCTCTTCGCCGTGGTCGGGCGGATGGTGTACGACCGCACGCACACGCGCGACCTGAAGATATTGAGCACCATGCATCTGGGACGAACGCTGCCGTTTGTGGCAGTGGTGTTTACGCTGGCGGCGATGGCTTCGATCGGGATGCCGGGCTTCAGCGGGTTCATTGCAGAGTTTCAGGTGATTGTGGGCGTGTGGCACACGATGCCGTGGATGGTGTTCGTGGTGGGCTTCGGAATCCTGGTGGGCATTGGCTTCACGTGGCGCGCACTGACGCGAGCGTTCTTCAGCGACGGGAAGCGCACCCCCGCGGCCGGTCCTCCGGAGCATGGTCCGCTGGCGGCCGTGACATGGCCGGAGCGATGCGGCTCGCTGCTGCTGCTGGCCGCGACGGTCACGGTTGGTTTGTACCCCCAGATTCTTATGAATTTGATATTGCCGAGCCTTAACTCACCGTTGTTTGCGGCCCTGAGAAACGGAGGCTGGCGATGAGCGCGGTCAGCTATTCGCAACTCGTATGGGTCACGCTGCCGGAGATTGCGCTGGTCGTAGCCGCGCTTGCCGTGCTGGCCTGCGATGGGACGGTGCTGCGCGGGGCGGCGATCGCGCGCCGCAGAGGCGTGGCCGCGCTGCTGGCGTGCGTGGGCTCCGTTGCGGCGATGCTGCTGGTCGGGAGTGGTCCGGCATCCTTCCATTTGCCGGACGGCATGCTGGTGATGGACGGGCGGACGCGGGTGGTGCAGGTGGCGCTGCTGGTACTGACCATCCTGACGGTGCTGCTTTCCGAGGCGATGCTGACGCCGGCAGCCGAGGGGGTGGCTGGCGGAAAGACGGCATTCACGCACCACATTGGCGAATATTTTGCGCTGCTGCTATTTGCAACCGTGGCAGTGCTGTTTCTGGTAAGCACGCAGAATTTTCTGCTGATCTTTCTCGCACTCGAGTTTTTGAGCCTGGTGCTTTACATCCTCACCGGCTTTGACAAGCAAAGCCAGCTTTCGACCGAGGCGGCGCTGAAATATTTCCTATTCGGGGGGATTTCGGCGGCATTTCTGCTGTTTGGCATCAGCCTGATCTACGGGCTGTCGGGCTCGATCGATCTCTCGCAGATTGCCGTGGCGGCGCTGCAGCCTGATCCTCTGTGGATGATTGCCATCGTCATGGTGGTGGTCGGTTTTGGATTCAAAGTGGCGGCAGCACCGTTCCACCTGTGGGCTCCAGATACTTATCAGGGCGCCCCAACAATCAGCGCGGGGTTTGTCTCGTCGAGCTCGAAGGTCGCCAGTTTCTTCATCTTTGCGCAGGTGCTCACGCTTGGTGTGTTTGGCGCCGCGGGAAGTGGAATGTGGCATGGCGCCGCACCGGGATGGGTGCCGGTGCTGTGCGTGGTAGCGGCGTTATCGCTGTTGCTGGGTAACCTTGCCGCGCTTGTGCAGACCAGCCTGCGCAGGTTGCTTGCCTACTCGGCGATTGGGCATGCGGGATATTTGTTGCTGGCCATTATTGCGCACACGCCGCAGAGCACCTCCGCGCTGCTTTACTATGTCTTTACGTATGCGCTCACCGTTCTGGGCGCGTTCGGTGTGCTCGCGGCGCTTGAGGCGCAAGGGATTGACCGCATCGCGGATGTGGCCGGGCTCAGCCGGCGGGCGCCATTCCTTTCGGCGTGCATGCTGGTCTTTCTGCTTTCGCTGGCGGGGATTCCGCCGCTGGCCGGATTCTTCGGCAAGTTCTGGTTGTTTGGTACGGCGCTCAATGCGGCTCCGCAACTGGGGCTGTTCTGGCTGGTGATGCTGGCGATTCTGATGAGCGTTGTAGCGCTGGTCTACTACCTACGGGTGCTGAAGCAGATCTTCGTAGCGGATGTGCCCGCGAACGCAGGCGCGATTCACAGCGGGCTGGTCACGCGCGTGACGCTGGGCGTGATGGCCGCTGCTACAGTGGTTCTCGGTTGCGATCCGGGACTGCTGATTCGATGGGTTGTGAGGTAAGGCGCGCGGTCAGATTGAGGCGAACGCGGAGCATAATGGCAAGATGAATGGCGATGGCAATCGCCAGCCCAAGCGAGTTATATACCACCGAGGCATCCGCTCGATTCAGCAGGAACCAAGCGTATCCGCCCACCGGCAGAAACAGGATCACGGCGGTGATGGTTCCCGGATTGTAGCGGCGCATGAGGATTGCCTGAAGAATGTGGACGACAGCGTTCACCAGAACCAGGTAGATTGCGACATAGCCGTAGCCCGAATTGATTGTGGCCGCGAGCCAAAGGGAGAGGGTGATCACTCCCCAGACTCCGGGCACGTTGATGAGAAACACGTCGAGGCGCGACAGTGCCTGGCGATCGTTTCCGATCCAATGATTCACAAAGAGGCGAAAACGATCGTTGTCGTGTTCCTCCCATTGATGGAGCATGTATGCGGGCAGCGTGAAAAAGACTGCGGCGACGGCTGGTGGAAAGCCGTGCAGCAGTAATGGTGCGAGGGCCAGCAAAAACAGTGCAAACAGCGACGCTCCATAAACCCAATTCGCTACGAATCGCTCAAGCATAGAAGTGGGATCTCCGATGGCGACCATGATCGCACAACAGGAGGTGTCATGGAGGGCCACAGTTTCACTTCAAGTGAACTACTCGCTGGCAGACGCGCGCAGGTATTTTCCATCCAGATAGAACGTGGTGAGACCGTTGAGGTCCGTGCGGTAGGTGAGCACGTGCGCGTGGCCCAGTTCGTCGAGGACAGGCAAGGTGGGATGGCCGTATAGGTTGCGCGCGCCGACAGAGATGGCTGCGTATTGCGGATGGACCGCCGCCAGGAACGCGGGCGTGGTAGATGTGCGGCTGCCGTGATGGCCGACCTTTAAGAAATTGGAACGCAGCCCGCCCTCGGCAATCATGCGGCGCTCGCTGGAGGCTTCCGCATCGCCTTCGAGCAATGCTGTTGTGCCTTTGTAGCGCAGCTGCAAGACGAGCGAGCTGTCGTTAGTGTTCTTCGCCGTAGGAACGAAGTCGGCCGGCGGGGCGAGAACGCGGACATGGACGTTCCCGAAATCGAATTGATCGCCGGCCAAGTGCTGGCGGATGCTGACGTGCATGCGGCGTGCTTCGCGGAGCAATGCGTCGTAGGTGTACGTGGGATGGTTCTTGCCGATCCAGAGCTGATTGGGATGGAAATTGGCGATAACGTCGGCCATGCCTCCAATGTGGTCAACATCGGTGTGTGTGACAGCGACAGCGTCAAGGCGGCGGATGCCAAGAGACCACAAAACGGGAGAGACGACATCCTCCCCCATATTGAAATGCGTTTCTGGGGATTTGCTTTCGAGGCCTCCGGCGTCGATGAGGAGGGTTTTGCCGCCGGGAGTGATGACGAGGAGTGAGTCGCCCTGGCCGACGTCGATGACAGCGATCTCGCATGCGTGAGGATCGTGATTCATGGGGCGCGGCCACAGGAGCACAAGGACGCTGAGCCCCAGGCAGAGGGTGCCGAGCACAAGGCTATAGCGGCGCGAGCGCAGCATGACCATCGTGAGCGCCAACAGCAGCAGACAGCCGATGATTTGCACGGGAAGTGGATCTGGAACGCGCCAGTTGCCAATGGGCCCACGGCCAAAGAACCGAATGAAGTACGAGACAACATGCAACAGGAATGCCGTCGCGGCGATGGGGATGACGGCCAGCGCAGGCAACAGCAGCACGGACAGCAGCGACGCGATCGCCAGCGGCAAGAGGATTCCGATCAGAGGAACGATGAAGAGGTTGAGCGGCAACCCGGCGATGGTGATGCGGTGGAAGGAAACGGCCATGGGCAGGGTCATGGCGGCTTCAATGGTAACTGTTACAGTCACAAGCTCGAGCAGGCCGAGGGCGATTCGCAAGGACCAGGGGACGAGGATGTTGGCCGCGCGTTTTCCGATGAGCGGCTTCACGCTGCGGATGACCAGGCGCAGCGTGACACGAAACTGGGCAAGTTCTGGCGGCAGGGCCGGATCGAGTTGAATCAGGTTGAGGCGCCGCAGTGCGGAAAGGTAAGGCCCGAAGCTGCGCTCGATGATGGGAAGCGCAATACCGGCGACGGCGAGAACGGCGAGCAGCGTCATCTGGAAGCCGGTATCCATGAGCGCCTCAGGCTGGATGGCGAGAATGACTAGCGCGGCAACGCCGATGGCGTTCATGCGCTGCTTTTCGCGGAAGATGAGGCGCACGAGCAGGTAGAGAGAGACCATCCAGAGCGACCGCTGGACCGGTTGGCCCCACCCGGTGAATACCGCATAGCCAGAGGCGAGTGCGATGGTGATCGCGGTTGCCCAGAAGCGGTTGAGGCGCAGGCGGCGGGAGATCCAGAAGATGAGGCCGGAGAAGATGGCGAGATGGAGTCCAGAGACGACGAGGAGGTGGAAAGAGCCTGTCCGTTCAAAGCCGGTGCGCGTAGGGCCGGTAAGGTAAGTGCGGTCGCCGGTGACCATGGCTGTCAGCATGGAAGCGTCTTTGCGTGAGAGGCGGAGTAATGGAGGAAGGGAGAGATTGTGCGGATTTTCAGCAAAGTTCATCAGGCGCTCGCCTGCGGACTGTTGCCACGAGTGAATGCGACAGAGAGCCGTGTCGCGCCAACTCATATCTCTTCCGGGAAGGATGGTGAATTGCGCGGCGCGGGTGCTGGCCTCTGCGCCGATGCCTTGCTGGCGCATGTAGGCGGCATCGCTCCACACGCCGGGGTCTCGATATTCCTCGGGCATATGGAGATTGCCGCTCCATTCAAGGTTCTCGCCGCAGTGAACAGCGCGAAAGGGAGCGTGGAGCGGCGCATAGACGCCGAGACGAAGGCCGACGGTGGCAGGCAGCGCGACTCCATTAATATGTAACTGTTTCAGTTCAATATATTGGCTGTGCTCCTGTGTTGGCTTCCATTGGTAGAAGGCCTTGAATTCGGAAAAGCGCACGGCTCCAGCGGAGACGACGACGCCCTCGATGCGGTCTTTGCCTGCGGGCTTGCGTCCTACTCGGTTCTGGTTACTGTATTCCACGAGCAGGGCGGGGTTTTCCGCCTGCGGCCAGACAACGAGCTCCGCGCACCAGGCGCCCGCGAGCGCAAATAAGAGGAATGCCGTGATGAGCGCAAGGCGGAAGGAAATACGGGAAGCAGCCAAGGCGGCGACAGCCATCGCAACGGCGGCGATGAGAAGGAGCACGGGCTGGCGCCAGAAAAAAGTCGCAGAGAGAATGCCTGCGGCGAAGCCGGCAGCAGCAAGCAGCATCGGCGCCAATAGGGTGCCGGGCGGGGAAATGCGGCGATGAACTGGAGGGCCAAAGTCGCCGGTTTCAGTGAGATCTGGCACTGCTGAATTTGCCTCCGGCTAGCTTCGAGCACTGCCGGAGAGCCGGAACAGAGGCGCTAGGCGAGCGACAGGTGCGCGATTGTTTCCAGATGAAACGTCTGCGGAAACAGGTCGATGAGCTGCAGTTTCCGCAGGCGGTAACC
>JAJZMO010000363.1:0-1913 GCA_021798235.1 Acidobacteriota bacterium
GCGATCAGGCTATGCGCACGCAGCAACTCGCGCTTCCATCCCGCCAGTCGATTTTCCATCTCAGATGCAGATGAACAGCTTATCCAGAGCATCCACAGCATAACACTTATCTACAACTGTAGTACTAAGTGTTCGGAAAATCCGCTCCGGTCAAGCGGCCCAAATGAGATACCCCGCCGTAAGCAGCGGGGTATCTCAAAACAGCGCGAGATGAAGGCTACGCCGCAAGCGGCGGGGAATCAGGCCCGAAGAGATCGAACAACTGGCCCTCGCCGTCTATTTGATTTTGAAGTTCTCTTCCGCCGTCAGTTGCGAAATCTCCTTGGCCCGTTCATCCGCCAGCGTCCGCGTCCGCATCCCCGCTTCGCCTAAGTCCGACGAACCCGTCATCGAGGATGCCCGGGAGGCGGCTTGCTGATCGTTCTTGATGTAGGCATCCATCTGCACCAGATATATCTGGTCGAACTGCGGACCGGAGAGCTTCTTCATCTGCTTCTCGGCCTGTCGCGTGTTGCTGGGCACCTCGGGCGAGAAAAACGTCCCATCGTTCGATGGGGGAAGGGTAACTTCGCCCTCCAGCCTGCGATTGTCCGAAATCACCTGGTCGGCAAATTTTTTGATATCGGCGTTGCCGGTATGTTTCTCCGCCAGCTTGCTCAGTTGCGTTTCCACATAGATATTTCGCCGTATATTGCCGTAAATGTTGCGCTCGGCCGCGTGCTCGCTGTCCTGCGCCCTCGCCGCCCCGGGCGTTTGGAATCCCTCGGGGGGCATTCCGTCCGTGGCCATCCCATTCTGCTGCATCCCATTTTGCTGCAATCCGTTCGGCTGCGTCCCGTTCGGAGCTCCTCCCATCTGCGCCAGAGCCCTTGGTGTTGGCAGCAGCAATAGGCCTGTTGCGAGGAACCCCACAGTGAAAAGGTTGAACTCATTCCGTCTCATCTTGTTTTCCCTCCAAACCCTCACATCGTTGGACGCATTCCGCGTCCTCGCTGAAGCTGTCCAAAGACATGGCACAAAATTTTGGACGATTGCTCCTATCGAAATGATGTCTCGCGGAATACACCTCGAAAGACTCATATCCTGCGCCTCTTCCATGCAAGATGTCCGTCTCACTCTTTTTGCCCGCAATTTCATCTATTCAATCTTGAAATACTCTTCCGCAGCCAACTTGGCAATTCGCTTCTCGCGCTGCGCAGCCAGGATTCGGACCCGCATCCCCGTTTCGCTTACGCTTACGTCCGGCAAGCTCACCATTGCGGCGGCATCGCGGGCAAGCCGTTGATCGCTTTTGACGTAGGCGTCCATTTGGACCAGATACGCTTGATCGAATTGCTGGCCGGAGAGCTTCTCCATCTGCTGCTCCGCATCGAGCGTCTGATCGGATACATCGGCGATGAACGTCGACCCATTCTTCGATTCGAAATTGCTCAGCTCGGTATCCAGCGGGAGGTTGTCCCCAATCACCTTCCTGGAAAACCTTTGGACGTCGGCATTGCAGCTGCGCGTCAACGCGAGTTTGCTGATTTCCATTTCCACGTTGAAATTTCTGCGCATGTTGCCAAAAATGTTGCACTCGATCGGTTGGTTGTGATTTTCAGTCGTCATGGACTCGTTCGGCGACATTCCTGTCGAGGGGATGCCGCTGTTCGGGCCCCCATTCGTTCCCGCTGGGGTCATGCCGCCTGGTATCTGCGCCAGGGCCGCCGGTACCGTCAGCAGCAGTCCGGCAGACAAAAGGGCGATCTGGAAGAAGCTGGAAACTGAAAGTATCTTTCTCATCCAGGGACAACCCTCCTGAGTGTTGCCGAAAGTTTAGGGAATTATATACTTTACTCCCTGCTGGAACTTGCCAACTGTTTGTACGTGATCCGGGTTCCTATCGACTTCCCCAGCAGAGAATCGATCCGGTC
>JAJZMO010000363.1:1923-8328 GCA_021798235.1 Acidobacteriota bacterium
GTCCCCGAGCGGCTGATTCATTGGGGAACCGCTTGAAAAAGGCGTAAGCACTGATCGTCGATCTGCTCATGTGCTCATTCTAGATAGGTTAGCTCAGGGAGTAAAGTGTATAATTCCCAAAGTTTATCCTTCCCTAAGGGGATCGCAAAATACTCATAGGGAAATTAGACGGGCAGCCGCTGGAGATGGTCTCCTGATGGAACTGCTATTTTCACGGTCTCTGCCCTTGCACCCGGCAGGCGGACGTTCTTAATCATGCATTCCACCGTGTTGGAAGCCGTACGGCTCTGCCGGACCCTCGACCTCGCGAGTGGCCCCAGGTTTTTGCTGCGCGATGTCAGCTTCCAACTGGAGCACGGGCAGGTCCTGGCCGTTCTTGGGCCCAGCGGCGCGGGAAAAAGCACTCTGCTGCGCATGTTGAACCGGCTGGATGAACCTACGAAAGGCACAATGTTGTTCCACGGCAAGGACTATCGCGAGATGGACCCGAGACATCTGCGGCGCCGGATCGGCATCGTCATGCAGCATGCCTACCTGTTTCCAGGAACCTCTGCGCTCAATGTTCGGTATGGACCGTTACAACACGGAGAGGAGCTTGCCGATGCCCAAGTATCGGAATGGATGCGCCAGGTCGGAATGGCCGGATACGAAGACCGCGACGTCGCCAACCTTTCCGGCGGAGAGGCCCAGAGAGTGTCCATTGCGCGAGCCTTGGCCAACCAGCCCGAGGTATTGCTGCTCGACGAGCCCACCTCCTCTCTCGACGACGCCTCCAAGCAGGACATCGAGAGGCTCCTGGTTAGCCTGGTCCGCGAACGGAACACGACCTGCGTCTGGGTGACCCATGACGTTGCCCAGGCCAGACGAGTCGCCGATCTGGTGTTGAAGCTGGAAGGCGGCGAAGCAGCCGGGTTGGGAACGCCTCAGGAGTTGCTGCATGCTTAGGCTGCTGTTTCACACGCAAGTATCGTTGGGACTGGCGCAGGCCGCCGCCGTGGCCATTCTGGCGATCCTGGTTGCCCAGTTTGCCGCGCGACGCGGGTCAAACATCGGCAAGGAAATTCCCCTCGTGCTACTGCGGGGGCTGGTCCAGATTTTGCTGGTCGGGCTGCTCATCGCTGCGCTGCTCCACGGCCCCTGGTGGGCGTGCATTCCCGTGCTGGCGGCGATGATCTTCATCGCCTCGACCATCGTGCGCAGGCGAGTGCCGGAGCTACCCGGCGCCTACACCCTCTCGCTGCTCTGCATGTGTGCCGGTGCCGGCGGCGTTCTCACGGTCATGACACTCCTAGGCATTATCGAGCCGAAGATCGTCATGCTGATCCCGGTCGGCAGCATGGTCATCGCGCAGAACATGAACATCCAATCGCTCTTCCTGAATCGTTTCCTGGGCGAGGTCAGGTCCCATCGTGGCGAGATTGAATCCGCACTGGCGCTGGGCGCTGCCCCGGACCGTGCCGCCGAGCCCTACCTGCACGCCGCTTTCCATGCCAGTCTCATTCCAGCTACAGATAATCTGCGTAGCCTGGGTATCGTCTGGATTCCCGGCATGATGGCGGGCATGGTGTTGTCCGGCTCGTCGCCGGTATACGCCGCGCTCTATCAGTTTGTAACTCTGGGGATGATCTTTATCGCAGGGGGAATCAGTTGTCTGACGGCAACTTACTTGGCTCCGCGAAGGATTTTTACTCCTCAGCAACAACTCCGTCCGCTCGCCTAGAGCGGATTGACAGTAGGTGTAGTTACTTGTGAAAGGGAGTCATTCTGAACCTTTCGGCTACGCTCAGGGCAGGCTCCGCGCAGCGGAGTGAAGAATCCAGACGATATGCGCCTGGTCATTGCCGCCGTCACCCTCTGGATTCTTCGCTTCGCTCAGAATGACTCATCTCATTTTTAACTACAGTATCTGTAAATCGGCTATAGTGTCCTGAGTCTAAATTCGTTAAAGAAATGATTTCTGGCCTTGTATCAGGTCACGACTTCAGCGCAGCAGGTTGTCTTCCTGAACGAAGCGTGGCGCAGTAAAGTGACCTTGCGGTTCCCGCAGCGCCGCGAGATTCTTCGCCTTCGGCTTGCGAGGACAACCCCAGGGATCACGGCTTTCCAAGGACGCATCCAGGCCAGTTCAGTTTGCCGGTTGGTCCGCATTTGTCTGCGCCGGCATGGGCGGCAACCCCAGCTCTTCCGGCGGCGGCAATTTCTGCGTTTGGTGCCACTGCGTGCGCGCTTCCTGGAAGCGAATCCCTCGCTGAATCCACAGCTCCATATTCAGCTCATAGTGGGCCATCACGTTGTCCAGCCAGTATGGCCGATTCTCCTGCAGCCATGCCTGGCGATACAGATCGCGCGTGAGCCCGTAGCCATCGCGCAGGTCCTGGCAGCGGCCATTGCTGCTGGAGAGGTCCGATAACATTCGCCCAATGTCCTCACCGCTGTCGGGATGGCTCTGTTGTCGATATGCGCTGTCATATGCTGTGGCGATTTCCTGCGCAACCTCAAACTTGTAACCGAGAAAGTCCATCCGTCGCGCCCCCATCTCCATCGCGTCCAGCGCATCGACTTCCCGCAAGGGACCCGCGGCACGCGCCTGCTGGATCAGGATGATGGCCTGCTCGGCTTGCTCCCGTATCGAGCTCACCACCGGAAGCAGCTTGGCGGAAGCCTGCTGTCCTTCCTTGCTCCACGGGTCCATCCAGAACAGCTCGTCGGTCGAGTAGCCAACGCCGCTATCGGTCACGGTTTTCTGCGCCGTCATCAGGTCGATCTGCGCCTGGTTGATCTTGCCCGTCAGATCCCCATGGAAAACCTGCCCATAGCTGTTCTGAAACTGGGGAATGCTGCTCGACCCCGGCTGCCATCCCGCGGCGGCGCCAAACAGAACTCCGTACCAATCCAGATTGAACAATCCCTCGCCATCATCGTCCCACACCGTGTTCAACTCGCCGGTCGAGCCCAGTCGCTGTCCGTCGCGCAAAAATCCTTGAATGTCGAGCAGCGCCATGTTGTTGTCCGGGTAGATGCGGTTCCAGCTGTTCACTCCCGGCGCGACCCACGTTTCCAGCCCGGCACTCGTGAACGGCAGCAGCCACTTGTCGTAGCCTCCCGGTTCCGGATCGTATACCCAGGCAATCGCGATCATGTCTTTCGGCAGTATTTTCACCAGCTCGGGGTCCTTCATGGCAATATCGCCCCAGAAAAGAAGCCGTTTGTGCAGCGGCTCCAGCGCCTGGTGGATCTGGATCAGAAAGTCCATGTAGACCTTCCCCAATCCCTCCTTTTCGACCGCCGTTTTGGTCTGCCCTTGGCCCAGTTCGAAGGTTTCATCGGCGCCCACATGAAGAAATGGCCCCGGAAACATCGACGCAATCTCGGTGAACCACTGCTGGATCAGTTGGATCGATCCCGGCTGGCCCGGAGCCAGCACGCTGCCATGCGGCGTCTCAGCCAGCTTGGCATACTTGTCGTACATCAGAGTGTGGTGAAGATGCCCAAAGGCCTCCTGCTCGGGAACAATGGTGACATGGTACTGCTGCGCATACCGCACCAACTCCTCCACGTCCGCGCGCGTCATCGCTCCGCCCGGCGGCGCGGATAACGGATTGGAGGCATACGCGAGCGTGTTCTCAAAATACGGCGAGTAGATATTCACCTTGTATTCCGACAGCACGCGCACCTGGTGTTCCTGAAATTTCAGCGTCGGCACCGGTCCACGCGAAAGATCGTCGTCCAGCCCGCGATATTTCATCGCCGGCCAGTCGCGAATCGACACCCCATGCAGCACCGCATTGGAAGTGGACTTGCCGCTCCCGCTCGCAGCGCCGCCCACCACCAGCTGCTTCAACGTCTGCGCGCCGTAATACAGGCCCGCGCTGGTCGCCGCGATGTCATATGTCGTTCCGCCATCGGTCAGCAGAACATAGCCTTCGTCGTGCATCGCCGCATCGAAGCGGAGGTTCGCATGCGCCAGAAGATCGGCTGCTTTTTTGTCATCCAGGCGCATCAGAACGACTTTGACCTTGTCCTTGTGGCCTTCCTGTGCATCGACGCCGCGATCTTTCAGCGTGCCCACCAGATCTGTCACCGCAAATTTATCGTCGGCATCCCGGCTGCTCGTTTCCACGCTGATGCCATCTTTCAGCGACAATACTGCCCGTTCCTGCACTTCGCGTGGCATCGGCACCAGCGCGAGCGAGCTTGCTGGCGTTGCGGCCGATGCGGATGTCGAGCTGGGTGTTCCGGTCTGTGCCAGGGCAGAAGTTGAGAGAACAAGGACGCACACGCCTGCCGAGATCGCGAACCCGGCAGAGGAGCGAAGACAATAGAGAGCGGAATCCAAGGTAAATTTTTTCACCCTACGAGCATACCCCAGACCACGATCCGCGCCAGCATCCTCACCGCCAAAAATCGGCATAGGGGGAGCAGTCACCTGCTCTCCCCTGCCACACCACCGGACAAGCGGGTCCGCATCCGGCGGTTCGAGGAGTTGAGGTCAACAGAGACGGGGGATGCCCAGTTGATCAGCCCAGCTTAAATCGAGGACTCCGTTCAGCGGTGTGCCGCTGTTGTGCCACAAGCGGCGCATATTGCCTGCCACCATCAGCGCAACCTCCTGCCTTGCACCTCTTGCCCGAAGCTCCCGATACGCGGTCGTGCCACGCCGCCATTGCTTCAGTTGGATGGCCCGCATCCGGTGGCGTATCCACTGATCCAGCTCGCGCCAGACCTTGGGAGTTTCCGCCTTTCCGAAGTAAGCCTTCCAACCCAGCACGTAACTGCGCAGTCGTTCCACCACCTGTTGCAGACTGCCTCCGCCCGAGCGACGGGTCAGTTTCCTTACCCGTGCCTTGAACGCAGTCATCGCCTTGGCAGCCACACGGCGCTTGATCTTGCCGCCCGGAGCCACCCAGAAGCTGTAACCCAGGAACTTGCGCTGAAACACACTGGCCACCGCGCTCTTGGCTTCATTCACCTTGAGACGCAGACGGCCATAGAGTTTCAGCAGCAGAGCCATCACCCGCTTGCCCGCACGGCGGCTGCGAACATACACATTCGCATCGTCGGCATAACGCACGAAGCAGTAGCCCCTCCGTTCCAGTTCCTTGTCCACCTCATCCAGCAACACGTTGGCCAGCAGCGGAGACAGCGGACCGCCCTGCGGCGTTCCTTCGCTGCGTGCCATTAACACCCCTCCATCCATGATCCCGCTTGTCAGATACGCCCGCACCAGTCGGATCACTCCGGCGTCGGCAACGCGTTTCCGCAAGCGGTCGATCAGGATATCGTTGTTGACCCGGTCGAAGAACTTCTCCAGGTCCACGTCCACTACGACGCGCCGCCCCGATTCCACATGCGCCTGGGCCGCGTGTACGGCCTGATGCGCACTGCGTCCCGGTCGGAATCCGTAGCTATGCTGGCTGAAGGTGGGATCAAGCTGGGGTTGCAGCACCTGCAACAGTGCCTGCTGTATCAACCGATCCGTCACCGTCGGGATGCCCAACTCACGCTGGCCTCCATCCGGCTTGGAGATCGTGACTCGTCGCACCGGCTGTGGCCGGTACGTCCCCCGCAGCAGTTGTGCGCGGATCGCCGGCCACTCCCACATCAGACGCTTGGCCGTCTCGTCGATCCCAAGACCGTCGATACCGGCAGCGCCCTTGTTGGCCCGCACCCGCTTCCATGCCTGCTGCATGTTCTCTCTGGCCAGAACTGCGCCAAGCAGTCCCGGCCCTGTGTCCTCCGGTTCATGACGCGGGCGCAGGGCTTCGTCGCTGCCCGCCTCAGACAGGGTTTCACCCTGCCCCTTGGCGGACCGCTCCGCTCTCGCGGACATCTGACGCAATGCCCTCCGCATCGTCATGGCGGATTCCACTCCTCCTCGTTCAGCCCTTCGCTCGCCTTGCGACAAGCTACTACGGCCTCGGCTGACTTCTCGCTCCGGCTCAACACCGTCGCCCTTTCAGGCATGAGGCGAGATCTCCCCAGGTAAGAACGCACTCCTTCACTGCACGACCGCCGAATCTACGCCTCCGAACCTTGGTCACAAGAGCTTAGCGGCCATTGGCCCGCTCGCCCTGCTCGGAAACGCCTTCTATCCGGTTCTTGTTCATCGGCCCGCAGATTCGATCCACGCTTCCTCCCCACACTCGGTCGCCCTCATGCAGTTGCGCTTCGCTTCGCTCGTTGTGACCAACTCACGACGGGACTTGCACCCGTAAGAGTGCGCCCATGCTGGGCGCACCAAAGTGAAAGCCACCGCCTGAAGGCGGTGGCTGGGGTAACGGACTGTACGTCCTGTTCCGGCCAGAGGCCGGCAAAATGTACCCCGCACCAAGCGGGCTTCAAGAAGTAGATGGACTTAACCATCTACTCGAAAGTCTTCATCCTGATTCTCGTTCTGATTCGCGA
>JAJZMO010000077.1 GCA_021798235.1 Acidobacteriota bacterium
ATAAACGACATGAATTGCCAGGATTCGTTCTGTGGGACGTGGAAGCCGCGGGGGCGGGGGATTCCAGAGATCCCCGCGGCACAGTCTCTGTCTTCGGGGAGGTTCACCCCGGAGCCACTTCCGATTTTGTGAGGTCACTTTTCCAATGTGTACGCACCGCCGCAGCTCGCTCAAGCCCGCTTTGCAGCAAAAAAATACTGCATGGAATCGCTGGATACGGATGGTGGCGTTGGGATGTATGGCCGGGATGGCCGCCCAGGGTCGCGCGCAGGTGACAGCAACGCTGCTGCCGAACCAGATCACGTTGCCTGCTCCGACGACGGGGTACAGTGGCCCGCAAGGCGTGACCTTCGACTCGCAGGGAAATCTTTATGTCACCGACCCTGCAAAGGGCAATGTTGTCAAAGTGACCGCGACCGGCACCGTGAGTGTGACGAGTTTGGGCGCACCATACTCGAAGACGGCTGCTCCCGAGTACGTGGCTACAGACACGGGCGGCGATGTCTATGTGACCGACACGGTGAACAATCGGTTGATTCAGGTCAATACCGGCATCGTGCAGAATAATACAACGTATTGGAACCTGCCAACGGGAATTGCGGTGGACAATGCTGGCGATATTTTTGTTACCAACGCTGGCAATAACACCGTGGTGGAAATTCCCGGAGGATTCCAGGGGGCTCCACAGCCTGTTTCCACATCGGGTCTCACCACGCCATTGAATAAACCTGCTGGCATAGCCGTGGATTTACAGGGGAACCTCTACATCGCAGATACAGGCAATGCGCGTGTTGTGGAATTGCAAAATGGTGGCAGTGGCACGGAGCAGGCCCTGCCGATTTCTGGCCTAACCCAGCCAGAAGGAGTTGCCGTCGATGCAGGCGGGAATCTCTACGTGACGGATGCAACCAACAACAATGTTGTCGTTTTCAACGTAAGTAGCAGCACGCAAACTACCGTTGCTGCCAGCAATCTATCGGGTCCCTTGGGCGTAGTTGTTAACTCCTTGGGCAATGTCTATATCGCGGATACCGCACACGGTCGCGTAGTGGAAGTAGAGACCATTCCAGCAAGAAATCTGGGTCAGGTTGCCGTGGGTGGATTTGGAGATCCATCGGTTCTGACCTACACCGTCAGCGGATACACCGGGAGCAACTACATCCCCACCTTCAAGCTGAACTATGGCAAGGATGCAAGCCTCGGAACACCAACATGCACGGGAGGGACGGGACCGGAAACGTGCAGCGTGCCCGTGACCTTACAGCCTGCGCTGCCGGGTGAGCGCGCAGATGCACTGGAACTGGTGGCTCCGGGAGGCACATCGACCTTAGCCAATACGCTGGTCTATGGAGTTGGATCGGGGCCGTACGTCATTTTTGGGCAGAACACAGCTTCGATTGTGCCGACCAGCGGCCTGAGCAATTCGGTTTACGGTATTGCGGTTGACCGGCTGGGGAACATATTTCTTTGTGATTCCAACAATCAGGACATAGTAGAAGTATCGGCGGCCACCGGCACGCAAACAACGGTAATCAATAGCGGATTGAATGCCCCAACGGGGGTGGCGGTCGATGGCGCGGACAATGTGTACATCACCAATGGAAACTACGGTTCTGGTCCCGCCGTCGCTCCCATTGTGGAAGTGCCCGCAGGTGGAGGCACGCCCATTTCCATGAATCCGAAGGTGTTTAGTCAGACTCTGGGAATTGCCGCCGCCGTTGCGGTAGACGGAGCGGGCGATCTTTACGTCGCAGACAATCAGAATGGCTATGTGATGGATATTCCTGCCGGCTCTGGCTCCCCCGATCTGCCTTTGAGTGGATTGAACGGACCCGCCAGCGTGGCGGTGGACGCCAGCGGTGACCTGTATATTGCCAATATCGGAAATAATGCAGTCGTGGAATATCAGGTGGTCACAGGGTCGACCGTGACTTTGAATACTGCTGCAGGCGGTATCAATCTGAACCAGCCGTATGGAATTGCAGCAGATGCGGCCGGAGATGTTTACATTGCCGATTCCATGAACAATCGAATCGTCGAGGTGCCAGCCGCAAGTGGAACTCCCGTTGTGGTGAGCACGGGCACACTGACCGCTCCGAGCGGTAGCACTTGCCCGAGCACGCCACTTTGTCAGCCCTCTGCCTTGGCCGTGGATGGCCAAGGGGATATTTTTATCGCAGATACTGGCAACAGCCGCGTGGTGGAGATCAGCCCCGTGGCCGCGCCCTCCCTCACCTTCCCCAGCACCAACGTGGGCAGCAGCAGCACACAACAGACGATTTCTCTGGTCAACATTGGCAACCAGGCGCTGAACTTGACCGCGCTGAATACGACGACGACGGGTCAGGCCACGAGCAGCTTTAACTGGGGCGGTGCGGCAACAACCTGCGCCGTGGGAACTCCCGTGCCAGCGGGAACACTATGCAGTTTGGGTGTGGAGTTTACGCCAACGACCAACGGCTCTTTGTCCGGAATGATCAACATTGCCGATAACAGCTTGAATAACTCCAGTGCGCAGCAGGCCATCGCTGTGAGCGGTACGGGAACGGGTTTTGCGGCGACGATCAAACTGAGCGCCAAACCGGGCACGACGGTCAGCACTGGAACTGCAATTACCGTGACGGCAGCGCTGTCGGGATCGAATGGTACGCCGACGGGCAACATTACCTACACGTTAGATGGTGCGAATCCACAAACGGTGGCACTTGCATCGGGATCGGCACAGTTCACGCTGCCCACCACGCTGACTGCTGGTCCGCACAGCGTGACGGTGAGCTACTCGGGCGATGCCAACTACACCGACCCCACGCCCTCGCAGAGCCTGAATATTCTGGTACAGGCAACGGCCATTGCATCGACGACGACGATGGGGACAGCATCGCCGACGTCGATTCAATACGGAAGCAGCGTTACCTTGACGGCCACGGTGACGGATGCCAATGGTCCGGTCACCAGCGGCCAGGTCGAATTTCTCGTTGGCAGTTCCATCGTCGGATATGGAACGCTGAATACCAGCGGCCAAGCCTCCACGACCACATCAATCTTGCCCGTGGGCACGGATGGGATCACCGCGCAGTTTGTAGGTTCCTCGACGGATACAACGTCTAACTCCACCAACAGTGCAACGGTGACGGTGACTTCAGCAACCGCACCGCCACCCGTACAAATCGCATCGACGACGACGATGGGGACAGCATCGGCTCCGTCCATTGTTTACGGAAATGCTGAGACGCTGACGGCAACCGTGAGCGACGCCAACGGCCCGGTCACCAGTGGTACGGTTGTATTTTTCAACGGTAGCTCCAGCATTGGTGCTGCATCTTTAGGAGTATCTGGGCAGCCTGCTGGCCAGGCTTCTCTAACCACATCCATCTTGCCCGTGGGCACGGATGTGATTACCGCGCAGTTCGTGGGTTCGACGACAGATAATCCGTCCACCTCGGCCAACAATGTAACGGTGACGGTGACCGCACCGGTCACGACGCCACCCACGCCGATCGCAACCACGACAACGCTGACCTCTTCGGCAACGACGGCTTTGGCCGATCAAAACGTCACACTGACGGCGACCGTTACGGATGCGAATGGCCCCGTAACCAATGGCACCGTGAATTATTTTTCCGGAACCACATTCGTGGGCACAGCCCAGATGAATTCCAGTGGTCAAGCGGTACTGGTGACCAGCTTCTTGCCGGTGGGTGTGGACTCTGTGACCGCCGTATTTGTCGCCACGGCAACCGATCTAACCAGCACCTCATCGCCCGCGGTATCGGTGACGGTTTTGGATGCGTTAGCGCCTACGGTTACGATCGGGGCGGCGTCTGCTTCCTTGACCGTTGCGCAAGGCTCCACGGTCACAGACGTGCTTACCTTTACTTCTGTGGGCGGTTTCGCCGGTTCATTCCAGGTAGCTTGCGCTGGATTGCCGGCCGGAACCTCGTGCAGTTTCCAACCCGTGCTGCCCGTCAACATTACTGCGAATGGCACACAAACGGTGACCATGACCGTATCCACAACGGCTCCCGTGGCTTCTTTGATGCCACTGATGCCGCCGCTGCAAACGAACACAGGGTCGATGCCCATGCTGGCAGGAGCGTTCTGGTTGCCGGGGCTGTTGTTGGCGGGGGCCGGTTTGCGCAAAAAGGGAGTGGCCTCTCACTCTCGCCATTTGTTGGTGCTGCTGGTGTTGCTCGCAGGCGTTGGTTTGATGACAGCTTGTGGGGGTGGAAGTAATCAAACGGCACAAACGCCGATACAAACGCCCACACAAACACCGACACCGACATCAGGCACTCCGAAGGGAACCACAACGATGCAAGTGGTGGTGACCGGCTCCAACAATCTGCAACCGCAGGTATTGAACTTGAGTTTAATCGTCAACTAATGACGCCAAAAACGAATGCGGCCAGGGAATACTCTCCTTGGCCGCATTTTTCTTAGAAGACAGCGCGGTAGCCAGCCACAGCTTGCAACGGTTGCCGTCCTACACAAGTAAGATGCCAAGGGAGGACGGTGGCCTACCTTCCAGCAGATGGTTCCAGCCCGTAGCGCCGATGAATCCTACGAGCGGGTTGCTGCTTCTAACGGAAATAGGGAACCAGCCGTACCAGGGTGATTTGCATGGCGTGGGATGAGGCCTTTACCTGCGACGTTTGCGGACGCGAAAAGCGCGTGGTGAATCATTGGTGGATGGTGCGTCTGGGCGAGGCGGACTGCAGTGAAGAAGACCAACCCCTGCGCAGCTTCACGTTGCTGCCGTGGGATGCGGGCCTCTGCCGTAGCCCAGAGATCTACCACTTATGCGGGGGCAGTTGCGCCACCAAGGCCATGGAGCGGTTTATGACCACCGGCACCCTCCAAGCCGGGCAATCCATCTAAGAAAATCCAGTCCAGTTCCCCAACGATCTCTCTGCGGCGGAAGCCGATTTCCTATTGCTGGCCTCGTAGCACGCTCACCAGTACACTGAACGCATGCATGTCCACGCTCCAGCCACGCCATCCATGCAGCGCGTCTTGCGCGTTTCGCTGGTGCTTACCTTGGGGTATATTGCACTCACGTTGGCCGCAGGTTTGCATGCACACAGCATGGCATTGCTGGCAGAGGCCGGGCACAACGCATCCGATTTTCTGGCGCTGCTGCTGTCTTGGGTTGCCGTTCGGTTGGAGGCGCGCCCCGCCACGGAAAGCAAAACCTACGGCTATCGACGGGCCGGTGTTTTAGCGGCTTTCGTCAACGCAGGCACATTGCTGGCCATCGCTGTCTGGATCGCCGCGGCATCTTTGCTGCGCCTCTTGCATCCCGTACCGGTCGCATCGCAAACGATGATGTTCGTAGCCGCACTCGGTGTGGCCATGAATGGAACGATCGCCTTGCTGCTGGCTGGGGTGAGCCACGACGTCAACCTGCGCAGCGCATTTCTGCACATGCTCGGCGACACGCTTTCCACAGCAGCCGTCATCGCAGGCGGAGCCTGCATCCTGATTTTTCACCAGATGTGGATCGATCCAGTTCTGTCGATTCTGATTGCGATTCTTGTCTTCGTCTCCTCGTTCGGCATCGTGCGCGAGACGCTGAACATTCTGTTGGAGGGCACGCCGCGCGGCGTGGCTCTGGCAGAGGTGCGGCAGGCCCTGCAATCCATCGGCGGCGTGGCCAGCGTGCATGACCTGCACGTCTGGAGCCTCGGCTCCAGCCTGCATGCACTCTCCTGCCACATCGCCATCGCCGATATTCCGCCGTCAGAAAGCCGCAGAATCCTTGCCGAACTCAACGCCACATTGCAGGAGCGCTTCCATATCGGCCACACGACGATTCAGTTTGAATGTCTGGGCGGCGAGTCCTGCAGCGCTGCGCATTCCTGCCAACTCGGCCTGCACAACGAAGGCCCGGCTTGCGGACATTCGGGCCACTCCAGCCACTTCCACCACCACTAAGCCGATCCTGGGCCGTGCGCAATCGGAAGCATGCAACATTCGTACCGAGTCCTGCGCGCACAACAGCCCGCCCCATCCATCCGTGCCTGCACCAGACACCGCAGGCAATTCAAGCCGCACTGGCCATCTGCGTCACAATTGTGCGCTTGCCGTGATGTCAATGATAGACTGCCAGCACTATGCATCTGAAGGAACAACCTCTTGCGGAAGTGTTTGGTTTCCCGATCAATAACCTAACGCAGGATGCAAAACGCTATCGCACTAAAAAACTTTGTCCATTCAACAACAAAGTTCCCAATTGCACCAAAGACAAGGCGAATGACCCGCTTGGCGTGTGCAGTGTTTTTGAGGAAGATTTCACGGCTATCACATGCCCGATCCGATTTCGTGAAAATTGGATCATTGCTGACGACGCAGCAGACTTTTTCTTCCCAGAAGGAACACGCTGGACGTCACTTACCGAAGTTAGGATGAAAGACAAGCAGAAAAAATCCGCTGGCAACATAGATATGGTGCTGGTCTCTTACGACAAAGACGGCCAAGTGTTGGACTTTGGAGCGCTTGAAATACAGGGCGTGTACATATCCGGAAACGTGCGCAATCCATTTGAGCATTACATGAAGGATCCTGAACGATCCTCAAATATGAACTGGCGGGGACAAAAAAACTATCCCGGACCAGATTATCTTTCATCATCCAGAAAGCGTCTTGCGCCGCAACTGATCTTCAAAAGCGGAATTCTCAACCATTGGAATAAGAAAACTGCTGTAGTGCTTGATCAGGGATTTTTTAATGCACTCCCGCAATTCACGGAGGTTGACAAAAAAGAAGGTGAGATCGCGTGGTTAGTGTATGACCTCGTTCTGGATGCTGCCGTAAATCGTTATGTGTTAACCCGTCGTAAAGCTGTGTACACGCGATTTAGCGAATCGCTTGACAAAATTACACGCTCCGAACCTGGAGAGATGCAGGATTTTGTCTCAGTTCTCCAAGGGAAACTGGATGAAAAGTTGGGCGGGAGTACGGAGCCAATCAATCAAACCATTGACGAAGTACTTTAGTATCCCAAAGGTTTATTTCAGCTACTTGAATCAATGACGCGATCATTCCATACTGTACCCGATGACCCAAATTTCCCTCTGGACAGCCGAGAATCTACCTGCTAGCCAGCAAATCGTAAATGTCGCGCAGGTCCCCCAACGCAGCCCGCTGCGGTACCCTGGAGGCAAGACTTGGCTCGTCCCTCATATCCGTACATGGCTTAGAAGTATCCCCAAGCCCAAAATTCTAATCGAGCCTTTCGCCGGCGGAGGAATCATCAGCCTTACCGCAGCATTTGAAGACTTGGCGGATCACATCATCATGGTCGAGATGGATGATGGAGTTGCGTCACTATGGGAGACAATTCTATCGGCGGATAGCGAGTGGCTGGTTGAGCGCATACTTTCCTTTGATTTGTCCTTTGAATCCGTGCGAGAGGAGCAGGCCAAAACGCCTCTATCGCGCCGGGAACTTGGCTTCCAAACATTACTGAGGAACAGGACAAGCCATGGCGGCATTCTTGCCCCCGGCAGTGGCATCATCAAAAACGGTGAAAATGGCAGGGGCATTCAATCTCGCTGGTATGCTCAAACCCTAGCGAAGCGAATACGAAACATCGGACATATCCGCGAGAAGATTTCTTTTATTCACGGAGATGGCATACAGATCATGCACCAGCATGAATCGAGTGCCTCGTCCGCATTTTTCCTTGATCCTCCATACACCGCAGGACTGAACGGAAAACGGGCTGGAAAGCGCCTGTATACACATAATGAGTTGGACCACGAAAGCCTATTTCAGCAAGCTAAAGCTGTGCATGGTTCTGTCCTGATGACCTATGACCACTGCAAAGACGTAGTCGAAATGGCTCACAGATATGGCTTTCCATACAAAATCATTGCCATGAAGAATACACATCACGCCACAATGCAGGAAATTCTTCTCGGCAATGATCTTCGCTGGGTAGGTTGATACTCTCACTTCACTGTTTCTCTGGTAAATCCTTCCTTCTCCTTGTACTTTCCCCGCCCTGTGGTCGGCGCTGGCGCTCTCATGAAACAATAGAGAGACCGATGATTTCCGTTAGCAATGTCAGCATGCGTTATGGAGCCAAGGTCCTGTTTGAGGACGTCTCCACCACCTTTACGCCGGGCCGCCGTTACGGCCTGACCGGCCCCAATGGAGCGGGCAAATCCACCTTTATGAAGATTTTGACCGGCGAGCTGGACGCGCAAAAAGGCTCCGTCGTCCGCCCCAAGAAAATGGGCGTGCTGCGTCAGGATCAATATGCCTTTGACGCCTATCGCGTCCTCGACACCGTCATCATGGGCAACAAGGGCCTGTGGGCGGC
>JAJZMO010000115.1 GCA_021798235.1 Acidobacteriota bacterium
TGCGCGAGGAGCCAAAGCTGTTGGTCTCCACCACGTCGCAACCGGCTTCAAAAAAACTGGCATGAATGGCGCGGATGACGTCGGGGCGGCTTTGGACGAGCAGCTCATTGCAGCCCTCTTTGCCCCAGTAGTCGTCCACGGAGAGGTCGTATTTTTGGATGTTGGTGCCCATGGCACCGTCGTAGACGACCACTCTGCGCCGGATTTGTTCCAAAAACCCAATCATGCTTGCTTCAGACCGTCTTCCCTGGCATTGCACTCATATAGCAGCGGGCGATCCTGTAATAGGATCGCCGCGATGGTTGCATCCCGCCCGTACAGGTACTACTTGGAAACAGAGGATGGCTCCGGCACGGGAGCGAGCAGCTTTTCTTTGCGCATGACCAAACCGGTGGCATTCAAGGAAGCCAGTTCAAAGCCATGGCCATGTGTGATGGCATCCGTGGGACAGGCCTCAACGCAGTAGCCGCAAAAGATGCAGCGGTTGTAGTCAATGTTGTAGACCTTGGCGTAACGCTCGGCGCTGGAGATGCGCTGCTCAGCCGTGTTCTCTGCCGCTTCAATGTAAATGCAGTTGGAGGGGCAGGCCGCCGCGCACAAAAAGCAGGCAACACATTTCTCCAAACCATTTTCATCGCGCTGCAAAACATGCTGGCCGCGGTAACGTTGTTCAAACTGCGCTCCGCGCGTGGGGCCGGGGCCGTCCGGGTAATTTTCCACCTGGGTTGGCTCCAACATTTCGCGCAGGGTGATGGTCATCCCCTTGGCAACGCCAGCAATATCGCGGACAATCGACATGGTTCCAGTATACGGCATGATGCAGACGGCTCACTCCAACTCGATCGAGCGCGTGCTGATTTATCGCCTGGGCAGCCTGGGCGACACAGTGGTGGCGCTGCCGTGCCTGCACCAGATCGCGCGGGCCTTTCCCAACGCGGAGCGGCGGCTGCTGACGAACTTGCCCGTACACAGCAAAGCTCCGGCAGCGTATGCGGTGCTGGCTGGGTCTGGGTTGATTGCAACGAGTGGATTGGGTGGGCAGCCTGGCGAGGCTGCGTATTTTCGCTATCCGATTGGTGCGCGCGCTGTGAGCACGCTGTGGCGGCTGCGCGCGGAGATTCGCGCCTGGCGTCCGCAGGCGCTGGTGTATCTGACGCCGCGTCGACACTGGCAACAAGTGGTGCGCGATGTGGCATTCTTCCGCGCTTGCGGCATTCAGAAGATTTACGGCGCGCCGTACACGAAGGATGCGCGCTCGAATCGTTTGGACGCGGCCACGGGCATCTATGAGCCAGAAGCGGCGCGGCTGGCGCGAACCGTACGCGCTTTGGGCGCGATGGATTGGAGCCATGCCGAGAATTGGGATCTGCGCTTGACGTCGGAAGAGCAGGCGCGCGCGGCGGATGTTCTGCGTCCGCTGGGTGAGCGGCCTGTGCTGGCGTGCAGCGTGGGTACCAAGGTGCAGGCCAAGGATTGGGGCGCGGAGAAGTGGTGCGTGGTGTTGTCTGCTCTGGCCGAGCGGCATGCGGAGATGGGCCTGGTGTTGCTGGGGGCCGAGGAAGAAAACGGCGTGAGCGAGCTGGCCGCAGAGGCGTGGCAGGGGCGCTGCGTGAATCTGTGCGGGCAGTTGACGCCGCGTGAGTCGGCGGCGGTGTTGGCGCGGGCGCGGATGTTTCTTGGCCATGACAGTGGGCCGATGCACTTGGCGACTGCGGTGCAGACGCGCTGCGTGGCCATCTTTGCGGCGCGGAATCTGCCGGAGGTTTGGTATCCGCAGGGTGTGGGGCATCGCGTGCTGTACCACGCGGTGGACTGCATGGGTTGCGGACTGGAGACGTGCATCGCGCAGAAGAAAAAATGTTTGACGGCGATTGCGCCAGCAGCGGTGCTGCAAGCGGTGGAAGCAATGCTGGCGACATAAGCTCTAGGGAGACTCTGAACAGGTGCCGCCCATCAGCCGCGCTGGGCCCCAGTTCGATGTCAACAACCTCTTGAGATACGACAGCTAAAGCCGCACTGCAACGCTAGGACTTACGGACGGGCTGAAGCCCGTCCCCTTCAAAACACAGACTTGTTCAGAGTCTCCCTAGCGCTGATCGAGCAATTGAATCGTCGTCAGGACTGTTTGGCCAGAGACCGTCAGGCTGTGCGCGCTGATCTTGTCCATGGTGTCTTCCGGAGTGTGGTGGTAGCCGTCCGGGTGGGTTGGGGTGTGCGGGCCGTAGTCGATGTCGATGATGTCCGCTGTGGGCACGCCGCGTTTGACAAAGGGAAGTTGGTCATCCTCGATGCCGTTGCTGTTCTCAAAAAAA
Organism: Acidobacteriota bacterium; assembly: GCA_021798235.1. Next base: position 2,313 of record JAJZMO010000115.1, read on the forward strand.
TATTGCGCGTAGCCGTCCTGTTGCGCGGCTTTGTAGATCAGGTCTTCCAGCCAGGGCGTGGAGTTGGTCTCACGGCAAATATCAAGCTGCTTGTCGCCGATCATGTCGGTGAGCAGGTAGGCTTTGATTTGTTTCAGCGTGCCATCGCGTTCCCAGCGCGCGGCCAGGTGGCGGCTGCCGTAAAGGGAATCCTCATCCGTCCAGTTGGATTGGATGGATTCTTCGCCATCAAAAAACACGAGCCAGACGCTGTATCCATTCAAGGTGCGACCACGCAGCAGGTTGCCCAACTCGACCAGCAGGCCGACGGTTGCGCCGCCGTCATTGGCTCCAACGAAGGACGTATTGCGCAGCCAATAATTCGTCTCATAGTGGCTGGCGACAACGATGACGCCGGGTTTTTTGCCGGGGAAGCGGACGATGTAGTTGTGCATCGTGAGCGGGCCGATGGGCGTGCTGGCGGTGAAGGTGTCTTCTTCCAATTTGTCTTTGGCGAAGGTCTGCTGCAAGAAATTTTCTGCGCAGATGTGGCCGGGGCTGCCGATCCAGCGCGGTCCGCAGGCGACGAATTTGTCCGCATACTCATAGGCCAGATTGCCGTTGAAGCGCTGGGATGCGCTGCTTGTCTGGGCATGTTTGGCTGGATGGGTAGCGGCATGCAGGGGAGCGGTCACGATGGCTGCCACGGCCAGAGTGAACGCAGAAAAAATTCCAAGCGGGCGAAGCAGCATTAGGCCTCCGGTTGCATTTTGCGCTTGCGGCGTTCCGGGTGGACCATATGTGCAACGCCAATGCTGATGAAGTAGAGAACCAGCATGGGGGCAGCAAAGACGCACATGGTGAGCACATCCGGCGTGGGGGTGATGATGGCCGCAATGATGAAGATAATCAAAATTGCATAGCGAATATTCTTCAAAAGAAATTTTGAATTGACGATGCCAAAGAGTGCGAGAAAGAAGACGAGGATCGGCAACTCAAAGATTAATCCCAAGCCTAGAATGACCGTGAAAAACAGGCTCTCGTACTCTTCAATGGTCACCAGTGGTTTGAACTGCGCGCCAAAGCCAATCAAAAACTCCAAGGCGCCGGGGAAGACGAAGCGGTAGCCGAAGTAGGCTCCGCCAAGGAACAGACCGACGGTGGCGAACATGAAGGGCACCACATAGCGTCGCTCGCGTTGATAGAGGCCGGGCGCGATGAAGAGCCAGAGTTGATAGAGCACAAAGGGCGAGGCAAAGATCAATCCGCCGAAGAGTGCAATCTTCAAATAAAAATTAAATGGGTCGACGGGATTCAAATAGCCGAGGCGCGTGTCCATGTGATGTGCGGCCAGTGCGTGCGTGATGGGTTCGATCATGAAGGCGGCGATGCGCTCATGAAATCCATACGCGACAAAAAAAGCAATGACGACATACACAACCGAATGCACCAGCCGCTTGCGCAGCTCTTCCAAGTGCTCCAGCAGGCTCATGCCGGGCAATTCGGCGCGTTCAGCCACGGCGCTGCGGGCGCGTTCCAACATTTCAGGCATGGGGTTTTTCCGCCGTTTGTCCAAAGTGTGCAGGCAGTGTTTCTTCGCGCGATGCGTTGAGAGCGTTGCGCGGCTCAGCTCCGGCTGCTGGGTTTACGGTGAGTGGAGCGGGTTCCGGTGGTGCAGGCGCGTCCGTTTTCGGCGGCAGAATGGTGGGTTCCACGGGCGCAGACGCCGCTTTGCGCTCACGCTGTTCGGCCTGGCGCAGCTCTTCTTCAATTTGGAATTTGAACTCATTGCTGGCGCGGCGAAACTCGCCGACCAGTTTGCCGAGTTGGCGCGCCATCTCCGGCAACTTCTTGGGGCCAAAGATGATCAAGGCAAGCGTAAAGATGAAGATGCTGTCGGCCAAACTCATGCCTCTTCATCATACGCAGCCGCGAATCTGCAAACAAACGCAGGCTTGGTTGGGGGTGGCTACGGTGCAGTCGGGGTATTCCTGCTATCGCATGGGCGGGGAGTGCCGATGATCCCAGTGGAAGGTTTGTTGCTTCCGTATTAAAATCAAATGAAGAGTTGGAGTTCCTGGCAGACGCGAGAGTCGCCGGGAAGGAACGTTGCAACAACCCCGTGGTTTGGGCGCGTTCGGCATGAAGTAGCCGGAGGCGCAGTGAAGCCACTGCAACTGGAATTGAACCGTTGCTTTCAACATCCCCGTTTTGCGTGGACGTTTCCCCCCAAGGAGCGGCTGCGGCAAAACTGAAGGCGGAGAATCATGACGACTGTTCTTGAAGCTGAGCTGCCAGCGCAGGCAGCTACGCAATGCACCCTCGACAATTATTTGGAACTGCCCGATGCCAGCATGGACGGACGCATTGCCGCGGCGCGCGCCAAGCTGGGCAAGCAGGCCATCATTCTGGGCCACCACTACCAGCGCGATGAGGTCATTCGCTTTGCCGATGCCACGGGCGATAGCTACAAACTGTCCAAAATCGCATCGCAGGCCGAAGGGAAATACATCCTGTTTTGCGGCGTGCATTTTATGGCGGAGAGCGCAGACATTCTGGCGCAGCCGCACCAACAGGTGATTCTGCCCGATCTGAATGCCGGATGCTCCATGGCCGACATGGCCGATATTTCCCAAGTGGAAGCCTGCTGGGACAGCCTGACCGCTGCCGGCCTGACCGGAACGGAAGCCGGCGGACTGATTCCGCTGACGTATATGAATTCGACCGCAGCCATCAAGGCTTTTTGTGGCGAGCGTGGTGGACTGGTCTGCACCTCGTCCAACGCCGCTGCGGCGTTTCGCTGGGCCTTTGCGCGTGGCCAGCGGATTCTTTTTCTGCCGGACCAGCACTTGGGACGCAACACGGCGCACGCCCTGGGCATTGCTCCGCAGGAGATGGTGGTCTGGGATCCGTATCAGATTCAAGGCGGGCAAACGCCGGAACGCTTGCGCGCAGCGCGCGTGATTTTGTGGAAGGGGCATTGCTCTGTGCATCAGCGTTTTTTGCCGGAGCATGTGGATCGCGTCCGCGCCAAGATTCCCGGCGTACAGGTGGTGGTGCATCCAGAGTGCCGCTTGGAGGTTTGCCAGAAGGCCGACGTGATTGGTTCGACGGAGCGGATCATTCGCACGATTGAGGAGGCTCCGACAGGAACCAGCTTTGCCGTGGGCACGGAGATTCACTTGGTGAACCGACTGGGCAAGCGTTTTGCCCCGCTGGGCAAGCACGTCATCACGCTGGATGATGCTGGCTGCCTGTGCACGACGATGTTCCGCATCTCGCCGCAGCACTTGGCCTGGGCGCTGGAGAATCTGGTCGACGGCGTTGTGGTCAATCGCATTCGCGTGGATGAGGACGTGAAGCACTGGGCGCGCGTGGCGCTGGATCGAATGCTGGAGATTCGTGGATAATGCCAGCAGGGAGTTGGAAGCAGCATTCATGAAAACTTTTTCACTCGACGAGGCGCAGACGCTGATTCCTGTTCTGGAGTCGCTGTTGAAACGGGCCATGCAGGCGCGCGAGACCGCCGAGGGTGTTGAAGAGGATTTGCAGGGTCTGACGCAGCGCATTTTTTTGCACGGCGGAATGCTGGTGCCGATTGCGCAGGTGGCTCGCCGCCGCGCAGAGCGCGAGGTGGCCGTGCAACAGGTCAAGGACACGCTGCAGGAAATTGACGCCATTGGCGTACAGGTGAAAGACATCGAAAAGGGCCTGCTCGATTTTCCCTGCCGCCTCGGCGAGGAAACGGTTCTGCTGTGTTGGAAGATGGGTGAGTCGGAGATTCAATACTGGCACACGTTGGAGTCTGGCTTCAGTGGCCGCCAGCCCATTGATGAGCGCTTCCGTCGCGGACAAAAACAGCGCCCCAATTGAAGAACTTTTGCTGGTGTGCAAGGATCAAAGCGAGGGCAGACTCGCTGCATGCGCATTTTTTTTGTTGGTTGCTTGCCGGTGTGCGCCTTGCTGTACGCGGGCATGGCGTGTGCACAAAATAACTACGAGATTCAGGTCTATCCATCCGAGACCATCGCTCCCAAAACTCTGCTGACGGAGTTGCATAGTAATTACACCGTCGAAGGCAGCACCACGACGCAGTATGGAATGCTGCCGACGCAAGGCCAGGAGCACGAGACCATCGAGCTGACCCAGGGCGTGAACGATTGGTCGGAGGTGGGCTTTTACATCTTCACCGCAGAGCGCAACGGCAACGGTGTGCAGTGGGTGGGCGACCATATTCGTCCGCGCGTGCGCATTCCCCCCAGTTGGCATTGGCCGGTGGGGCTGAGCTTGTCGAATGAGATTGGCTATGCGCGGCCAGAGTTTGCCAATCCTACCTGGTCGTGGCAGATCATGCCGATCCTCGATCAAACCCTGGGCAAGTGGTATTGGTCGGTGAATACAACGATGGATTGGGGCATTCATCCCGTCACGCCGCCCCAGGATTACACTGCGCAGCAGCGCGACCTTTACTACCGCGATGTCTCGCCCGGCGGGTTGACCTTTGGCCCGGCAGCCACGGTGACCTTCCAGCCCAGCAAGTACTACAACGTGGGCTTGGAGTATTACGGCTACTACGGTCAGTTTGGTGAGTTCGTCTCACTGCACAATCAGCAGCAACAATTTTTTCCGGTCATCAATCTTTTTGTTTCGCCGAAGTGGGAGATCAACGTGGGCGCAGGCTGGGGCGCAACCGCAGGCACTGACCACCTGATCGTGAAAATGATTCTAGGGCACTACTTCAACTGGGGTGGCAAGAAGCCATAGCCGACGCGGAATCTTTACTGCTTCTTTTTGCTCGCGCGGAGTGCTTCATTTTTCTTGCTGAATCGTGGCCGCGCTGCGGGCAGGGATGCTTCTGCCCATACGCCTGAGGGCGCTTTGCTTTGCAGCAAGCGCGCATATTGCGCAAACTCGCGGGAACGTGGATCCCGGTTGCGCCAGATCAAGGCAATCATCCGCCCAGCTCCGGATTCGAGCAGAGGCCGCACGGCGACCATGCCGAGCGTTGCGCGCTTCACCACAGAGAGTGCTGGCAGCAAAGAGTAGCCTTCGCCCGCGGCGATCATGTGCCAGAGTGTTTCCAATCCTGTGGCGTGGCGCTGGACGGTGGAATTGTTGCCCCGGCAGAGTTGCAAGGCCTGATCGCGCAGGCAATGGCCCTCCTCCAGCAGCAGCAGTTCGCGCGTGCGAATGCTGGCCAAGGTGGGGGTTGCGTGGTGGGCTAAAGGATGCTGAACAGGCGCGACGAGAAAAAATGGCTCGAAGAATACCGTCTGCATGGCCAGGCCACTCATGGCGACTGGCAACGCGGCCAGAATGCAATCCAGTTCGCCGCGACGCAAAGACTGGATCAGCTCAGCCGTCTTGCCTTCTGTCAGGCGTAAGGCGAGCGATGGATAGGCTCTGTGGGTCGTGCGCAACAGATGCGGGAAGTAATACGGCCCGAGTGTTGCAATCGCCCCCAGACGCAGCGTGCCAGACATGGGCACCGACAGATGCTGGGCCATGTCGAGTAGGCGCTGCGCCTCTGCCAGCACCACTTCGGCCTGTTGCAGCAAGGCTTCTCCACGCGCGGAGGCGGCCACGCGGCGCGTGCTGCGCTCAAAGATCGCCATGCCCAACTGCTCTTCCAGCTTGTGGATTTGGCCACTCAGCGTGGGCTGGCTGACGTGGCAGGCCTCGGCAGCTTTGCCAAAATGCCGCTGGCGAGCCACGGCCAGCGCATATTCCAAATCCCGCAATGAGAGTGTGCTGACCTGCATGGCGCGTGCTCCTGTCTGGATATTGATATTAATAGAAAATAACGATAAATTTTATAGAAATAATCGAATTTCTTTATT